>JANLWR010000615.1:0-8531 GCA_031364625.1 Deinococcales bacterium
CAGCCAGTTTACGGTCAACGTTCGTGGACAATTTGGGCAAGATCAACTGGTGGCATACCTCGACATTGGCAAGGACGCGATTGGGCAAAAAATTTCGCTCGAGAATTACGATGCGGACGGGCAAAACGAAATGAGCCTGGGTTTGATCACACAAACCAAGGTCATCTCTTTGGCAGTCTCTGAAAACCTGGCTTGGAACGGCAACACGATTCTGGTGACGCCCGATCTGGTTGGGACTTGGACGATTTTGACCAAAGTTGCATCAACCACCAAACAATTTTCCAACTCTGTGGCATTCCGCTTCAAGATCGGCGGCAAGCCACTCTTTGCCAGAATCCCTGGTTTTTCAACGCCACAAACCGCGCTCGAGCCTGCCAGACCAGCACCGACTGGGGTGCTTCAAGTTTCTGCTCGAGCCAATATTTGTGGAACGGTGCTGCCGTTCAAAGCTGGTTTTAAAATCAAAAATGTACATTACGAAGCCCCAACCAGCCTCAGACTTGCACCAGGAAATTACAGGCTCGAGCCAGACCAACTGGCGGGCGCAAAAACCCAAGCCGTTACCGTCAACATCAAAGCCAACGAGGTCTCGAGCGTCAATCTGAATTACGCCGTCAACCTGGCGCTACAGGCACAACCCAAAAACCTCGAGTTGAAATCTGGTCAAAGTGCCAATCTCGAGGTCGAAGTCACGACCGTCTTTGGTTCGCTTGTGCCCGTCAATCTGGAACTGACCTCCAGCGCAGGGATTGCCCTGGGTTATGCGCCAAAAGGTCAAAGCTCGAGCGCCAAACCGTTTAGGGTCAGTGTGGCGGTCAGCGCGAACTCGAGCGGCGCAATCAACATCAGCCTTGGCGCGGGTTGTGAATCACTCGAGATTCCAGTCACCGTCATTGCCTCCGAACCACCAGCCAAACCCGCGAAACTACAACTCGAGAAAACCGTTGACCAAAATGAAGCGAATGCCAGCGAAACCGTGAATTTCACGATCACCGCTCGAAATATTGGTGGCTCGAGCGTGTCAGGTATCAAATTGGTCGATGCGCTGCCCAAAGGATTGAGCGGGACTGACTTGCAAGAAACCTTTGACCTCAAAGCGGGCGAAACCCGAGTGTTCACACTCGCGGCACAAGTCTCGAACGACGCCAAAGGTTCAATCCTCAACATTGCAACGCTCGAGGGCAACGGGCAAAAACTGAGGGCATCCGCCAGGGTTCGGGTGATTGCTGCGCCGCGCCCAATCCCAGAACCTCGAGTTGCACCCGCCAGACTGAAACTCGAGAAAACCGTCGATCAGTCTGAGGTGAAGCCTGGCGATACCGTGCATTTTACGATCACGGTCAGCAATCTTGGTGGCACAACCGCCACAGGAATTCAATTGAAAGACATCATGCCAGCAGGTTTGGATGCACCCAACCTCGAGACGGTCTTTGATCTTCAACCAAACGAAACTCGAGAATTCCCGATTACGGCAATCGTCGCCAGCGACACCAAAGGATTTATTCGCAACATCGCCACGCTCGAGGGCAACAATCAATCCTTGCAAGCTTCGGCGCGAATCCATGTCAACCCGCCGGCAGCGCCACCCGTTTTGCTCGCCAGATTGCAACTCGAGAAAACCGTGGACAAACTGCTGGCACGACCCAACGAGACCGTGAATTTTACGATCACGGTCAACAATATTGGCAGCGCCCGTGCGACACAAATCAAGCTGTCCGATGTCATGCCGACAGGCGTACAAGCCCCAAACCTCGAGCAAACCTTTGAGCTTGAAGCCGGCGAAACTCGGGTTTTTGAAATCCCTGCCAAAGTGACAGCAGTAACCGCAGGCACGATTCGCAACACGGCAAACCTGTTCTGGAATAACCAACGCCTGCAAGCCTCTGCGTTGGTGCGGGTCAAACTTCCCAAACCGATCCCAGCGCCCAAAGCCGAACCCGCCAAATTAAAACTCGAGAAATACGCCGACACCCAAAGCGCTCTGCCAGGACAAGCTGTCAATTACAGCCTGAAAGTCTCGAACACGGGCGGCACACTCGCCCAAGGCATCAAACTCGAGGATGTGCTGCCCGAAGGTTTGGAAGGTCAGAATTTCGCGCAAACGTTCGACCTCGAGCCAGGTCAAAGCAAGGCATTTACAGTGTCCTCAAAAGTTAAAAACGGCTTTTCGGGCAACATCATCAACACCGCCAGATTGGCTTGGAATAACACGCAGCGCAATGTCAATTTGTCAGCTCGAGCAAGCGTGCTTGTGCCAATTCCAACCAGAGAACCCATCAAACGCCCCGCCAGCATTCGGCTTGTCAAATTTGTTGATCGTGGTCGGGTTTTCATGGGCGATACCGCAAACTTTACGATCATTGTTTGGAATGAAGGCGATGTGCTGGCAAAAAATGTCAACCTGCGCGATCAGCTCCCCGAAGGTTTAAGTGGCGAGAACATTGACAAGACGTTTGATCTTCGCGCCCACGAACACCGTTGGTTTTACCTCATTGCCAAAGTGACGACGGACAAAGTTGGCACGATCATCAATACCGCTCGAGCGACGTTCGGAAACACGGTGCTCGAGGAATCCGCCAGTGTTTACATCCTCGAGCCTAAACCAGTTTTGGAAGTGCTCAAACCAAACATTAAACTCGAGAAAACTGTTGACAAAGTAATTGCCAAACCACTCGAAAGCCTCAAGTACACGATTCGCGTGACCAACACAGGCAAGGGCGTTGCCAAATCGGTGACACTCGAGGATGTACTGCCCAAAGGCGTGACGGGCAAA
This sequence comes from Deinococcales bacterium, assembly GCA_031364625.1. GTDB lineage: Bacteria > Deinococcota > Deinococci > Deinococcales > JAAFIG01 > JANXTZ01. The sequence continues at coordinate 2,774 of JANLWR010000615.1, forward strand.
AACTTGAAAGCATTATTCAAGCTTGAAGCTGGCGAATCTCGAGTCTTTACGATTTCGGTTTCGGTGTCCAAAGATGCGACCGGAACGATCACCAACACAGCCGTTGCCAGCCTGAACGGTGATGAAACTCGAGCCAGCGCGGTCACAACGATTTTGCCTGTGATTGATTTGCGCCTTCAAAAAACCGTGACAACAAGCCAAGCCAGAACTGGTGATTTAATCACATACCAACTCGAGGTTGAAAATCTTGGACCCTCCACGGCAACCAACATCAAATTGCACGATGCACTGCCAGTGGGCTTAAACGTGCTTGGGGCAAAACCCGACCAGGGCATTTGTGCCACCAACGACAACACGCTCGATTGCAACCTTGGGACGCTGGCGGCAGGCGCGAAAACGCTGGTGGTTTTGAACGCAGGAGTGACAGCAACATCTGGCAAATTGGTCAACACCGCATTTGTCGAAGCGGCAGAATCTGAAACCAACCTCCAGAACAACGCCGACAGTGTACCGCTCGAGATTTTGCCAGTGGCGCTTGGGACTTTAAATGTCAAGGCTGTGGCGGTCATTTGCGGTCAGCGAGTGCCGCTCGAGATTGCAAATTACAGCCTGAATGGTGAAGTCCACAACACAGGGGAGAGCCTGAAACTTTCCCCAGGAAATTATGTTCTTCAACCCTCCACACTCGAGGGCGCGAGTACCCAAGCGGTGAACGTCAATATTGTCACGGGACAAACCAGCACGGTCACGCTCGAGTACAGTCCTAAGCTCGAGTTAAATCTTGACCCTGCAAAGCTCGAGTTGAAACTTGGTGAACGCGCCACAGTTACGGCAACGGTCAGCACGGATTTCCCGTATTTCTTACCGTTCAAACTGAGTCTCGTTTTGCCAGACGGTTTGCAAACCCAAGAAATTCTGGCTTTTGAAGGCAAAACTCGAGCCTCAGAACCCGCGACGTTCACGGTTTCAGTTCGTGCCACCAAGACCATCTCGAGTGGTGAAATTCGTGCCAGCCTTGGATCAAATTGTGCCGCTGCAAGCTCGAGCGTCACCGCCACCGCCAAACCACTTGCGCCAGAAATCCGCGAATCACAAATTCTGGTGTTGGCAAAACTCGAGACAGAACCGATCACGGGTTTTGTGGTGCTTTCAGACCGTATTCCAGCAAATTCTAAATACATCAAAGACTCGAGCCGATTGCTGCGAGGCTCCAATTTGGACATCAATCAACAACCCATCTCGAGCGCAAATCGTGATCTTCTGGCTGACCCGCTCGTGAATGGTGATCGTTTGTTCTGGGTGATTCCCGCCGAAAAATTGCGCACCGCCGTTCAAGTTCGAGCCAAACAAAACCTGCTTTTGATGCAAAACCAGCAAACGCGGGAGGCGTTTGGCGTGACCTACCGAGTCTCGCACGAGGGCGCAATCACCGTGCCCAATGACCCAGCCATTATTTTGATCGTGCCAACCCGCTCGGGCAGCGACACCCGACCTCGAGTTGCGCCAAACAGCATTTTGGGCAGTTTGGTCGGAACTGGTGAATTGCTGCTGCTTGAGGGGAACGTGGAAGTGATTCAAATGTTGCAAAGCGCCAATGCTTCAAACGGCATTTTGTTGAATGACCTGCGCCCCGAGACCAAAGGTGCTGCCGTCAAACTCGAGGTTAAACTCGAGCGCCCAACCAACGATCCCATCGATCAACCCGTTTTGACGATTCGTGCCTTGGATGCCTCGGGCAACCCTGCCAGCGACGAATTTGTGACGCTCGAGATCAACGTTGAAATTGAAACGCCCGATGCCACCCCAGAAATTCCAGGCTATCAAGTCCTGTTGAACAACGGCGTGGCTCGAGTTCGCTTGCGTGACCTTGGCAGGGGAGAGGGCGAAGTTGCGCCAACCGTAAATGTCAGGGTCGATGCTCGAGTCACCAACGAAAATGGCATCATCAGCTCGAGCCTGAATTTCAATACTGCTGAATTTGCCATCAACTCGAGCAATCCGCTGTTGCCAAACTCTACGCCTGTCGTCGCCTCAGAGCGTCCTCTGGTGGCTTCGGGGCTGGCGAGTGCAACATTTAACATCAGCTTTGCCGACACCACCGAATTCAGCGTTTCAGGCTCTTTGCGGGCATTCGCTCGAGGTGATCTTGGCAACGATTGGGTGCTGACCGCCGCCGTCAACTGGCAAGCCGACCTCAACCCAAACTTGGTGCTCGGTGGCAGCCTGCTCCCACCCGCCAACCCTTTCGAGCGCTTCCCAATACTGGGCGACGCCTCGAGCACGGGCAGCGATATTCGGTCATCTGAAGGCATTTACTTAAGGCTCGAGCGCGGTCCAAGTTACGTCATGTACGGGCAGATCACCCCAGGATTTAGAGGCTTGCTGACCAATTACAGTCCCAATTTTAACGGTTTTCAAGCGCTGGCTCGAGGGTCAAACTATGGTGTCAATGGTTTTGCCGCTCTCGTGCCCAACGCCGATCAACGCTTCAAAACCCAAGGCGACGGCACAAGCTTTTACCGTTTGAATGTCAATGTGCAAAGCTCATCTGAACGGGTTGTGATCGTGACTTACGACAGGAATAACCTCAAGATCAAACTCTCCGAAACCGTGCTGAAACGCCTTGCCGATTACACCATCGACAACCTCTCGGGCAACATTCAACTTTCAAAAGCACTGTTCAGCACCGATGCCAACGGCAACCCGCAGTATCTCGAGGTCGAATACGCCGTAGCGGGTTCTGACGTGCCGCGAGAATTGCGTTTCGGCGTTCAAGCGGCGCTGCTGGTGACGCCAGAATTCAGTCTCTCAGCCACAGCCTTGCAATTCAAACCAGGCTCGAATCCGCTTTACCTTTTGGGTGTCGCCGCAAATTACGCCAGCAACGGCTTACAGCTTTCTCTCGAGACGACCTTCTCTGGCGAAATTGGCAACGGCGGCGGTCTGGGCTTGGCGGCGCAAGCCTCGTACACCAGCAATCAATTTCAGATTCAAGGTCGTTACCAAGACACGCTTCCAGGCTATGTTGACCCGAGCAGCGCCACAAGTTTGCAAGCCCGCAACCTCGAGGTCAAAGCCGTGATTGGCGACATCAAAGATTTCAGCATCAATTTCGCCCTGACCCACAACCAAGATTATGCAATCGGCAACAGCACCACCAAACTCTCCGCTCGAGCCGCCAAAGAATTCGGGGCGTTCAGCGCCAACATCGGCTTGCTTTTGCAATTCGCGCACACGCCCGCCAACGCCGACCCGTTCACTCGAGATTTATTCCTGACCTTGGGCGCACAGTTACCCGTTGGCAACTGGAAATTTGGCTTCCTGCAACGCGTTCCCATCTTCCCAACCGCTTATGGCGACACCACGCTGTCAATCGAATACGCCCTTTCGAGCGACTTCAGTTTGCGCCTGTCCGACACCCTGACTTACGAACCAGACTTTATCCGTCAGGCAATCAGCCTCGGTGCGACAGGACGTTTCAGCAACAGCCAATTCTTGCGCCTGCTCGGTGCTGGAAACACTGACCAACAACCCGACACCTTCGGCACGACCAACATTGCCGCCAGTTACGAGACCACCAACATCTCAGGCGATGCCGGACGCGCTCGAGTTGGGGTGGACACCGACATTCCGCTCGGCAACAATTGGAGCACTCAAATCGGCGGCGAAGCTTTGTTCTCGCCCACCGTTTCAGGTGCGGTCAGTTTAGGCGCACGATATGCCACAGACGACCTGCAAGGTGGCGCGAAACTGCAACTTGGCTTCTCGAGCACCGGTATCAAACAGGTCTACACCATTGCAGGCGTTGTTAAAATTTCACCCGAACTCACCATCAGCCCTAGCCTCGAGTACGACGTGCTGCCAGAATTTGTCAAACTGGCAAATGACACTTACGTCCAAGATGGCGGGCGTTACAGCATCGCCGCAGCCTGGAGACAGGACGATTGGAATATCCTGACCAACCACACCGGACGCTTTGGCGTCTACGCCCCAAACGGCGACACCGTTCAAGGCGAAATTCAATTTGGTTACAACGGCTTCGAGCGCCTTTTCATTCGCGCAGGGGCAGCCTACAAACTCAACTCGAGCGCCTTCACCGCGCAAATCGGGGCTGGATTCACGTACTTTGTGACCGACACGTTGGGCGTGGGGGCGAACGCCGCGTACCAATTCCAACCCGTCACCGGCAGCGCCAAGCTTTCGTTTGGGGTTGAAGCCAGTTACCGAATTCTGAACGGATTTGTGGTCACGGCAGGATTCAACTTCACGGGTTTTCAAGGCATCTCGAGCTTCACCACCGCGCCAGGATTTTACTTAAGGTTTGACTTTAAATTTGACGAAAGATTGTTTTACGGGAAGTAGGTTTTAGGCATCTCGAGGAGCGCATGAAGGTTGTGCGCTCCTTTTTGTTGCCCAATGGATGGTTAGTCTTGAATATCCATTACGTTCAATGTATCGTAAACCATGAGCATTCAGATTGCATATCCTTATGACCCTGAGGAAGTTGAGGCTCGAAATCCACCATTTGTCCAAGATTTGATTGAACTGAAAGTACATGGTTATACCGAAAGTGTTTCAGAAATCATCAAAATGATTGCCGACCTCAAACTCAACGGCAAAGATTGCCGATTTTTAAAACAACTCCGAAATTACCCGATTCTGGAATTGAAAACCCACTCAAGAGGTGGACAAAAAGGCGGCGCAAGAGCTTACCTCTTTAGACAACATGAAACTTTTTTCATTTGTCGGGCTGAATGGAAACCAGGTGATGAACCCAGCCAAGATTGTTTAGAAGATACCGCTTACATACTTTTCGCTTTCAAACAACGACGAGCACTCTTCCCTGAAGGCATGAAAAATCCACCTAAATTTAACAAGGAGCAAATACCATGAGCTACACACCAACCCGAACCCGAAAAAATCCTGAAGCTCGAGCCGCAGCCTTACAATGGGCAACCCAAATGACGCAAGCCGAAATTGATGCAATGCCAGCAACAGATATTCCAATTGAAAACATTACCAAACTAGAAGCTCGAGTGAAAACTGGTGTTCTTGAACAGACAATAGGCGATTTGTTAATGGAAGCGCGAAAAAGTCGTGGTTTGGGAAAACGCGAATTTGCACGTCAACTTGGAACAAATCATGCCAGAATTTCGCAACTAGAAGCGGCTGGGAATCTCGAGTTGAACAGTATTTTAAGTGTTTTAGAGCAACTTGAGTACGATTTGAGCATTCAATTTATCTCGAGACGTGATGGGAAAGTGATTGGGGCGGTTATTCCCGTTTGATTCATTTAGAGCTTCACCACCGCGCCAGGGTTTTACTTGCGCTTTGATTTTAAATTTGACGAAAGATTGTTTGCCGGGAAGTAGGTTTTAGGGTTCTCGAGGAGCGCATGAAGGTTATGTGCTCCTTTTTGTTTTTAAGTCCAAGTTACCTTCCACGGGGTTACACTTCGATCCAAATAGACGTTCATCCCATACTTTAAATATGTGCTTAAAGCATTTTGATCGGCGCTGTACTGGTCATACTTTTGTGAATTCCAGTTCTCGTTTTCAAGTTCTTCTGTTGCTGTAAAAATTTGACGCTGGATAAACCTGCCATCTGGTTGTTCGATAAATATTGTTTTCCCGTATGGTGGTGCGATTTGCTCGATAGGTCGCCACCGTCCAAACGATCCTCCATCCCACTCGTTATCAGAAATAGTCAGCAGATATTCGAGTGGTTGACCTTGTGCATTTATAGGAATACGCGGGTC
>JANLWR010000645.1:0-4657 GCA_031364625.1 Deinococcales bacterium
CAGGCGAACGCGGCGGGGCGTTACATTCACTTGCGCGACCAGCATCCTGCGCCGCTCGACCCGAATTTTACGGGTGCGGGACGGGTTTTGACCGACAATAACGGTGCTTACACTTTCACCAGCATCAAACCTGGCGCGTATCCCTGGAAGAACCATCACAACGCTTGGCGACCCGCGCACATTCATTTCAGCGTGTTTGGTACAAATTTTCTCGAGCGTATGGTGACGCAAATGTACTTTCCTGGCGACCCACTCTTGGCGCTCGACCCAATTTACAACGGCATTCCAGATTTGGCGGCTCGAGCCAGATTGGTTTCATTTTACGACCACGATGTCACCAGACCCGAATGGGCGCTCGGCTACCGCTTTGACATTGTGCTGGCTGGGGCACTCGAGACACCCTTTGAAAATCACGGGGATGACCATGACGATTGAATTGCCACAAACCGCCAGTCAAACCGTTGGACCGTTTTTTCATTTCAGTCTGATTGAATCTGGTCAGAACAATTTACTGCAAATAAAGACTCGAGGAGTGCGCATTTGGTTGCATGGTGTTGTGTATGACGCCGATGGTCAAGCGATTCCAGACGCCATGCTCGAGATTTGGCAAGCCGATGCAAACGGATTTTTCAACCATCCTGCCGACCTCGATCACGCCAAAGCCGACCCGCACTTTCAAGGCTTCGGACGTTGCGCCACCGACGCAAACGGCGCATACTCGTTTCAGACCATCAAACCAGGCGCTCGAGACGGTGTACCGTACATCAACCTGCGCCTCTTTTTGCGCGGTTTGTTGATCCATGTTGTCACCAGAATTTACTTTTCAGACGAACTTGGGAATGAAAACGATCCTGTGCTGGCAGCCCTCGAGCCTGATAGGCAAAATACCTTGATTGCTTCTCGGTTGGAAATTGAGAACAGTGTCACCTACCGTTTTGACATTCACATGCAGGGCGATCTCGAGACGGTGTTTTTCGATGTTTAAGGTTTGGTATGAATTAAAATCTGTGAGTCTGGATGATGACTGTAAATGTAGGGGTGAACCTTGTGTTCACCCTGAGCTAAATTGGAACGCTATGCAATGCCAAATCTCGAACCGGTTGGTGATCTGATGGCATTCTCGCCGCTCGATTCGCAATTGTACGGCTCGTCGTTTTCTGACCCGCGTTTGACTGAGATTTTCTCAGACGCGAATCACGTTCGCACCATGCTCGATGTTGAGGCGGCGTTGGCGTTGGCGCAAGCAAAGCTCGGCATGATTCCGCAAGTTGCCGCAAATGCCATTCGTGACGCATCCCAAACGCTCGAGCCAGATTTTGAATTGCTGCGGGCAGGCATTGAAAACGATGGTTTTCCAGTGATCGAACTGGTCAAACAATTGCGTGCAAAACTCTCGAGCGATGCCGCAAACTTCGTGCATTTTGGCGCGACCACACAAGATATTTTGGACACGGCTCAAGTGTTGCAATCTCGGGATGCAATCAACATCATTCTGACGAATCTCGAGCGCGTGATTGTGCAATTGGCGCAACTGGCAGATTCGCACCGTCACACGCTGATGGCTGGACGCACACACACCCAGCAAGCCTTGCCGATCACTTTTGGTTTTAAAGTTGCAGGCTGGCTTACGCCTTTGCTGCGGCATCTCGAGCGCTGGCACGAAATCAAAGCTCGAGTTCTGGTGGTGCAGTTTGGTGGTGCGGTGGGAACACTTGCGGCGCTGGAAAACCGTGGGTTTGAAGTACAAATCGAACTCGCTCGAGCCTTAAACCTGAACGTTTCGGCAATGCCTTGGCATACCCAACGCGACGGCGTGGTTGAGCTGGCAAATTGGTTGGCGCTGGTTTCCTCGAGTCTTGGGAAAATCGCGCAGGACGTGTTGTTGCTGGCGCAATCCGAAATAGGCGAACTCCGCGAAACTTCAGATGCTTCTCGTGGTGGCTCGAGCACGATGCCGCAAAAATCCAACCCGATTGTCAGCGAATTGATTTTGAGTGCAGCCCGAATGAATACAAGTTTGCTCTCGAGTGTTCATCAAGCCATGTTGCATGAACACGAGCGGGGCACGCACGGAATGCAGCTCGAGTGGTTGAGTTTGGCGCAAATGATTGGTTTGACTTCTGGGGCGCTCGAGAATGCTGCGAAGCTCGCTGAAAACATGGTGGTCAACGGAGGGCGGATGCTCGAGAATCTGAAGGCTTCAAATGGTTTGATGCTTGCCGAAGCGCTCTTAAATGAACTGACAAAACACATTCCCAAAGTTGATGCCAAAAAATTGTGCGCCCAAATCGTGCAAGAAGCCGTGCGATCAGAACGCCATTTGATCGATGTAGCTCGAGAAATGGTGAGTTTGCAACTGGCTTGGGATGAGTTGACCGAAGCAAATTACCTTGGCTCGAGTCAGGTTTTTATTGACCGTGTTTTGGCAGCAGCGAAAAAGGAAAATGTATGAATGAAGTCGTGATTGTCAGTGCAGTTCGTACACCCATTGGTTCGATTCGGGGTGGACTCTCGAGCGTGCGCCCCGATGATTTGGCGGCGGTGGTGATTCGTGAAGCGGTGGCTCGAGCGGGCATTGACCCGCACGAGATTGAAGAGGTCATTTTGGGTTGCGCCAACCAGGCGGGCGAGGACAACCGCAACGTTGCTCGAATGGGTTTGCTGCTGGCAGGGTTGCCTCAATCGGTGGCGGGAATTACCGTCAACCGTTTGTGCGCCAGCGGTTTGGCTGCCATCAATCAGGCTGCCAGAGCCATTCGCGCTGGCGAGGGCGATATTTTTGTGGCGGGTGGGGTCGAAAGCATGACTCGAGCGCCGTATGCGATGCCCAAAAACCCGAGCGCCTTTGGACCTTCGGGCAATGTCACGGCGTATGACACCACGCTCGGTTGGCGTTTTCCGAACAAAAACATGGAAGCCTTGTTCCCGCTCGAGCCGATGGGTGAAACTGCCGAGAATATTTATCAGATGAGTCTGCGGGGCGAGATCAAGGGCGGCGAAATTACTCGAGAGCAGCAAGATATTTTTGCGCTCGAGTCTCAACGCAAAGCCATTCATGCGATGCAAAACGGTTTTTTTGACCGCGAGATTGTGCCTGTTCCGATTGCGCCGCGCAAAGGCGAACCCGTGATGTTCGCAGTTGACGAATACCCTCGAGCCAAAAAAACCGAGACTGGTTTTGAACTCGACACCAGCCTCGAGCAACTGGCTCAACTGAATCCCGCGTTTCGCAAAGGCGGTACGGTTACGGCTGGCAACTCGAGCGGTTTGAATGACGGCGCGAGCGCTTTGGTCTTGATGTCTGAAACTCAAGCTGACGCGCTTGGCATCAAACCGATTGCGCGTTGGGTCAGTGGGGCTGCCGCAGGCGTTGACCCTCGGGTGATGGGACTTGGACCCGTCAAAGCCGTACCCAAAGCCTTGGCTCGAGCCAACATCGAAATTGAGCATTTGGACTTGGTCGAACTGAACGAAGCTTTTGCCGTGCAGTCTTTGGCTGTTCTGCGCGAACTCGAGATTCCCGAATCGATCACCAACGTCAACGGTGGCGCGATTGCTTTGGGGCATCCGCTCGGTTGCTCGGGCGCAAGGATTGTCACCAGTTTGATTTTTGAGCTGCACCGCCGCTCGAGCCTGGGTGAACGCGCACGGTACGGGCTGGCGACACTTTGCGTCGGCGTTGGTCAGGGCGAGGCGGCAGTGATTGAACGTCTTTAAATTGGTAGTAGGGGCGCTGCTTGCTGCGCCCTCAGTAACAGTGAATTCTCGAGTTTGTGGAAAAAATTTCTAAACTATCGAGCATCGGAGAACTATGAAAAATGTTCCACAAATCACGGCACAAGAAGCCGCCGCAAAAGTCAACAATGGCGACACGATTCTGGTCGGTGGTTTCGGTATGACTGGACATCCAGTTCACCTCGTTCACGCGCTTGCCGAGACTCAAACCAGGGATTTAACGTTTGTCGGCAACAACGTTGGCGAGGCGGGACTTGGCGGTGGGCGTTTGCTGCGAAACGGTCAACTGAAAAAAGCCATCGGATCGTTTTTCACCAGCAACCCTGAAGCCGTGGCTGCCGCTCAATCTGGGGCGCTCGAGGTGCAACTCATTCCTCAAGGTTCACTTGCGGAGGCGCTGCGGGCGGGCGGCGCGGGCATTGCCGCGTTTTTCACACCGACCTCGGCGGGAACGGTGATTGCCGCCAACCTCGAGACTCGGGATTTTAACGGTATTGCGCATGTGCTTATTCCAGGAATTCGCGGAAATGTGGCGCTGGTGCGGGCTTGGAAGGCGGACACGGCAGGCAATTTGCAGTACCGCATGACCGAACAAAATTTCAACCGCGCAATGGCAACCGCCGCCGATTTGGTCATTGCCGAGGTCGAAGAGATTGTGGAAGTTGGCGAACTCGAGCCAAACTGCATTCACACGCCTGGGATGTTTGTCGATTTTCTGGTGCAAGCCCATGTCACCCTCGAGTTTCTCGGCTCGAGCGCATCGGTCAAAGCCAGCATCAAAAAAGTCGATGATGCCCGAATGCACATGGCAAAACGAGCATTGCTCGAGTTGAAAATGGGTGATGTGGTGAACTTGGGGATTGGTATTCCAACCTTGGTCGCCGACCTGATTACGCCAGAGCACGGCATTATTTTGCACACC
>JANLWR010000670.1:0-6085 GCA_031364625.1 Deinococcales bacterium
CGCTTTGGCATTCTCGAGCGCCACGTACAGCATCTTGCCATCTGTGGAGAGTTGCAGCATGTACGGCATTTGCCCGATGTCGCTGGCACTGGCGGCACTGCCAAATTTAACAGTTTTTAGGTTCGTTTGGGTGCGGCTCGAGGCGAGATCAATCGCGGCAACGGTGTTGGCAAGATTGTTCGCCACGAACAAGGTTTTTCCATCCTGCGAAGCTGCCAAACCAGAAGGAAAAATCGGTGTGCTCGAGTCTCCAAGCACGATGCTCGAGTTTTCGGTCAGTCTGCCCGCATCGAAGCTGTAGCTACGAATTTTGTTGTTGCCGCCAGCAGATGCGTACACATTCTTGCCGTCCGCGCTCCAGGTCACGCCGACATAAAGTGCTTCGGGGGCTGGATACGGAATGGTCTGAACGACGCGACGGGTAAACGTATCAACCAGCGTCAATCCTTGCACACCCTGCCCACAATTCACCACCGCCAAGAAATGCCCATCTGGACTGAGTGACATACCCATCGGACGATCCCCAACCTCGAGTTGTAAACCTACGGGGCTTAATACCCAATTGTTTGGTGTGATGCCCGTGCCGTCGGCTTGTGGTCCAACTTTGCCAAAGAAGGCAAAACCTGCCGCCGTTACCGCTCCAGACACCAGCGCCACACCAACTAAGATCAACGAAAGCCGCTTTCTCTGCTCGAGCTTGTTCATAAAGACTCCTTCTGGCACAGTATCTCAGACGATTTATTCTCGAGCTTTTTGCTCGAGATTCATTATTTGTTGTCACTTGTTGGTGTTTTAAAAGTTTGTCAAATGCCAGAACTCAGCTATAGAAAACTCGAAGGCGCATTGACAGAAGTATTGACGACCAATGTCAAGCTGGTGTGAGGCAATTCAGGCTGGGTTTTCAGATTCAAATGCGGCATTTCGCACTTGACGATTTCCACCCACTGAAGACTCCGCCAGACCATAAGCTCCACGGACTCGGTTTAGGCAGTCACACCATTCCGAGACGCTCTTCGCACCTGCTTCAACCGCCTCGACTGGCGCTTTAAAGCCCATGTCGGACAAGAAGACTTGGGTCGCCTCACGTAAGTATTTCGCACCATGATTCGCCATGAGCGCATGATGCGTCTCGAGTTTCAAGATTTTGTCATGCGGGTGTCGAACTGTTTTTGTCAGCTTTTTGTGAATTGCAAAACCCAGACACTCGAGCCTTAGATTCGAAGCTCGGAGGATTCAATGATGAAATCACGGTTGTTGTTGGCTTTTGGTGTACTGGGTTTAAGCTTGGCGCTGGCACAAAGCACGGTTAAAACAGAGCTTGTCGGTTTTGCCATGTTGCCCGCCGATACCTTTAACGGCACTGTCCCTTCAGGGCAATTCACGGGCACAGGCGCAAAGCTCGAGCAACCACGGTTTTCGGGTCAACCCGTGCAGGGCTTCAGCGCCATTCAATTTGGTCCAAGCAAAGGTTCATATTGGATGATGCCCGACAACGGTTACGGCGCAAAGTACAATAGTCCAGATTTCTTGCTGCGCATTTATCAGATCACCCCAGACCCCAAAACCGCGACGGGTGGCTCGAGCAACATCAAAATCGGGAAAGTCATTCAACTCTCTGACCCTGACAAGAAAATTCCGTTCCTGATCGTCAACGAAGCCAGCCGCAAACGCCTTCTGACTGGTACCGATTTTGACATTGAATCCTTTGTGCTTGCCAAAGACGGCACGATCTGGCTGGGTGAAGAGTTCGGTCCATACCTGCTGCACATTGACGGCACGGGCAAGATGCTCGAGGCTCCGATTCCAACGCCAGATTTTGCGGCTGGCAAGGATACCAGCAAAGACCAGGTGCGCTCACCGAACAACCCGAGCGTGCTCGCCAGCAGCCCAAACCCTGGCGCTGCCACGCCAGCCAACCTCAACGCCTCCAAAGGTTTCGAGGGTATGGCGATCAATCCCAGCAAAACCAAACTCTATCCGATGCTCGAGGGAACGGTGTTGGGCGATACTCCAGGTACACTGCGGATTCACGAGTTTGATCTGGCGAGCAAAAAATTCATGGGCGTGATTGGGTTTTACAAACTCGAGGACCCAGCCAACGCAATTGGTGATTTCACGGTCATCAACGACAATGAATACTTGGTGATTGAGCGCGACAACGGTTCGGGCGACACCGCCAAAACCAAGCGCGTCTACAAGATCGACCTCTCGAAAAAAGACGCAAATGGTATCGTGCAAAAAGAACTGGTCGTAGACCTGATGAACATCACCGACTCGAGCAACCTTGCTCCCTCGAGCGTGAACGGCATGTTCAAATTCCCGTATGTAACCATCGAAGACGTGCTGGTGCTGGATGCCAACACGATTCTGGTGGCAAACGACAACAATTACCCTGGCACGGGCGGACGTGGCAAAGACGTTAAAGACGCCAACGAAATGATCTGGTTGAAACTCGAGAAACCACTGACTTTGGCGGCAGGAGTTGGTACGCCTCAATAAACCACTTGGGAGTTCTTCTCTTTCGACGCACAGGAAGTGACTCCTTGTGCGTTTCTGATTGGGATGACACGGTGCAGACGAACTTAAGGCAAACTCAAATCATGGATTCCTTGCTCGAGGTCACTGGGACAGTCTCGCCCGAAACCAGCGCCGCGTACTTGCGTCACAGCTTCGATGTTCCTGAAGGCATCAAGCAATTGCGGGTCAGTTTGCGTTACGACAAACCTGGAATCTGCCAGTTGTACCTGTCTGTCTTTGGACCAAACGGTTATCGCGGCTCGAGGATGCTGCCTGGTGCGGTGGGTTTGATTGAAGAAGTCCTCGAGTTTGGTGAAGGTTTCGGTTCGTTGGGTGCTTTGGCGGGCGAGATTGAGGCGGGGCAATGGCTAGCATTTCTTGACCTCGAGCGCACCGCATATACCGTTGATTACACCCTTACGGTTGAAGCGAGTCTTGAGGATGGTTTAAAACTCGAGCCTTTTAGCGTCGCCGAAAATGGCAATGACACGCCAGGTTGGTATCGCGGCGAGTTACATTCGCACACACATCACAGCGATGGTCGCTCGAGTACGGCTGAACTTGTGGCGGCGGCAAGGAGTTACGGACTGGATTTTCTGGCGTTGACCGATCATTTCACGACGGCGGCTTGGTCAGAATTGAAATCACTTTCCGATGAAAAACTTTGCGTCATGACTAGCCTCGAGATGACTGGGCATCGTGGTCATGCAAACTTTCATGGGCTGCAAGAATGGGTCAACCCATTTGTGGACGAAATTGAGACTTGGAGCATCAACGACGCGGCTCGAGCGGTCAAGGCGCAGGACGGTCTGGTGTGCGTCAACCATCCGTTCGCGCTCGATCTGGGTTGGCGCTATCACGAATTTGACTGGAATCTTTGCGATGCCATCGAGGTTTACCACCATCAGGAAGGCTCGAGCAACACCGCCATGTTGACCTTTTGGGATGGTTTATTACGGGCTGGATACCGAATGACAGGCGTGGCAGGAACGGACTCGCACGATGCCTATAAAGGTCGTCACAGGCTCGGACAGGTCTTCACGGTCATAAAATCTCGAGCCTTGCGGTCTGAAGCGATTCTGGATGGCGTGAGGGCAGGTCGGGCTTACGTGACACTTGGAGCAACGCTCGAGTTTGAGGCAATCTCTTTTGATAACCGTGCGGGCATGGGCGAAGAACTCGAGGTGAACAAAGCTGTAAAACTCGAGGCTCGAATTGCGAAACTTCAATTTCCGGCTCGAGTGATCGTCATAAAAAATGGTTTTTACCATGCCCACAAAGACGTTGCTGCCAGCGAAGCCGAAATCAAACTCGAGTTTTTAGACACCGAACCTCAAGCGGGTTATTACCGACTCGAGGTTTTTGCGCTCGACGCACAACGAAACGATGACGTTGGGCGCGAATGGCAGAACACGCTGCTGCTTTCCAATCCAATCTATGTACGTTGAAGCTCAAGGTTGGAAAGCATTTCAATGCGGTTGGTGGTGATGCCCGAGATTCCCATGTTGATCAGTTTTCGCATTTGCGCAGGTTCGTCCACCGTCCAGGCAATGACTTTAATGCCACGCGCTTTCGAGGCTTTCAAAAAGCCTGGCGTGACCGTGCGCCAGTAAACCGTCAGTGCGTCCAAGAAGTCGGCTTTGATTTTAGGATTGAAGCTGAACGGAATAAATTCTGGAGTGAGTGACACCCCAATGCGCGGCTCGAGCAATTTGATGCTTCGCAAGGTTTCAAAATAACCACCGCAAACCACCACCGTCTCGAGATTGGTTTTGTGCGTGCAATCAACAATTGCCTGTGCCAAACCCTCGGCTTTCAGGTCAACCAACAAACCGCAAGTCCCGCGCACCATGTTCATGGCTTCCTCGAGCGTCACCAGTCTCGAGCCATCACTGAACCGAACTTCTTGCAGTCGCTCGAGGTTGGTTTTGGCAATCTCGAGCGGCTCTCCTGCGTGTTCTAACTTGTGGTCGTGCCAAAGAATCAACTGTCCGTCACTGGTACAATGCACGTCAATTTCGATCAAATCGGGTTGATGCTCGAGCGCCGCCAGAATCGCACGGTCTGAATTGTCAATCCCAAAACACGGTGCGCCACGGTGCGCAATCCTCAGATAACCTCGAGACTCGAGGCTGGCTTCAAGTGCGGGTGAAAGTGACATCAGATGACCTCAATTTTGCCATGAGGTTCGGCGATCAGTTCAGTCAAAAGTTTGTCACCAGCGTAGACAAGTGCCCGACGCAACCACAACCGCGCATCGCTCGAGGCGTCTAACATTGCCCCTCGAGCGGCAAAAACAGTCAAGTGGGCTTCGCCAGTTTTGACCCGAAGCGAACGGTAATGTCCCAGTTCGGTCATGCCCTCGAGTCTGGCGCTGACGTTGTCGAGCGCGAAAGCTGAAGCAACCGCAAACTCGAGGTCTTCGGGACGCACCGCCAGCGTGATGCTTTGCGGCTCGAGGTTTTGGGCTGGAATGCGAAATGCGCCAGCCTCGAGCCAGCCGCCCACAATGCGCCCTGGGATTAAATTCATGCTGCCGATGAATTGTGCTGAAAACAAAGTCGCGGGTCTGGCGTAGAGTTCGTCGGGCGCAGCGTATTGCTGCAAGACGCCCTCGTTCATCACGGCAATTCGGTCTGACACCGCCAGCGCCTCTTCCTGATCGTGTGTGACAAAAACGGTGGTGATACCAAGCTGTCGCTGAATCGCCTTAATCTCCTCGCGCAAGTTCACCCGCAACCGTGCATCGAGGCTCGAGAGTGGTTCGTCCAAGAGTAATACTTGAGGTTCGACCACCAAGGCTCGAGCCAGCGCAATGCGTTGTTGCTGTCCGCCCGAAAGTTGGGCGGGATAACGTTTTTCAAAGCCTGGCAAACCCACCAACTCGAGCATTTTACCAACCCGATCACGGATTTTTTGCGCTTCAAGCTTCCTGAGTTTTAAGCCAAACGCGACGTTGTGAAAGATGTTCATGTGCGGAAACAGCGTGTAACGCTGAAAAACCATCGCGGTGGGTCTGACCTCCGCACCCAAGCCCAGCACGCTTTTTCCCGCCAGTTGAATGTCGCCCGCATCAGGCTCGAGAAACCCCGCCAGCATTCTTAAACTGGTGGTTTTGCCGCAACCCGAAGGTCCGAGCAAACTGACAAATTCGCCACTTTTGATCTCGAGGTTGAATTTGTCCACGGCAGGTTTGCCTGCGTAAGATTTGGAAACATTGATAAAGTTGATTTGACTCATTTAAACCCCGCCGCCAGATAACCAGAAACCAAGAATTTTCGAGCCAACACGAGCAATACGAGTGATGGAATGGTCAGCAAAATACTAAAGATTGCGCCGACGGGTTCGGGGTAATTGCCGACCAGGGTGTACATTTGTACGGGCATGGTGATGATGTTCGGCGCACCAATCAGCAGCGTGGCTTGTGCCTCATCGAGCGAACCGAGAAACACCAGAATCATGGCGACAATCACCCCAGGCATGGCAATTGGCAGTGTGACCGCAAAGAACACCCTGAGCGGACTTGCGCCCAAATCCCGTGCCGCCTCCTCGAGTTCGCGCGGGACCC
>JANLWR010000868.1:0-3772 GCA_031364625.1 Deinococcales bacterium
TCAGATCATGGGAACTTTGAAGACATTGGCATCAAAACCCATACCCTCGCCCCCGTGCCGTTGGTTGCCATTGGACACGGTGCGCTCGAGTTTGAGAACGTGACGGACTTGACTGGAGTTGCACCAGCGCTCAAAGCCTGGTTTGAACAATGAATTTCAAGCAAGAACCAAGGCTCGAGCCGCCTCGAGAATTTGCGCAACCTCGGTTAAAGTTTGCGCCTCGCAGTAGACCCGCAACATCGGCTCAGTCCCACTGGCTCTAAACATCAACCAACCAAAACCTTCAAACTCGAGCTTAACCCCGTCCAGTGTATTCACGCGACGCACAACCCGACCTGCAACACTCGAGATTTTGGCAGCCTTAACCAGAAACGCAGATTTATCAAAGGCAACTTCAAGCTCGAGATCAATTCGGTCGTAAGCATGGGTCACTCCCAAATCCTGTTCAACAGCCTGAAATTGCTGCTCGATTGACGAGCCAGAACTGACGACAGCCTCGAGCAACAACAACGAATTCAGCAGCCCATCGCGTTCGGGCACATGCCCCATCACGGCAAGACCGCCGCTCTCCTCACCGCCAATCAACACCACTTTTTCTGGGTTGGTAACGCCCTCGAGAAACGCATTGGTGATGTATTTAAACCCAACTGGCGTCTCGAGCAGCTCAAAACCAAGTTTTTTCGCCAACAAATCCACCAAACTCGAGGTTGAAACGGTCTTGATGACCCGTCCTCGCAAACCCTTACGTGCCAAATGCGCCAGCAAGACCACAAAAATCTGATGCGAATTGAAAAACACTCCGCCAGCCGCGACCGCCCCAAGTCGATCCGCATCGCCGTCGGTCGCCACGCCAAAAACCAACCCTGTTTCGGAACGAAGCGCCTGCATCAGAGGCTCGAGGTTTTTATCTATCGGTTCTGGATTCGCACCGTAAAACAGTGGATGCGCAGGGTGTCGCAATTCGACAAGCTCGAGTGGCAAATTCGCCCAAGTTGTAAAAGCCTTCAACCAGCCAGCCCCAGCCCCGCCCATCGCATCAAAATACCAACGCCCCTTGTACTGACGCAAAACCTCGAGATCAAGAGTGCTCGAGATGTGCTGAAAATACTCTTCTTGAGCATCAAAACGTTTGACTGGTGTGTGTGAATCCCAAACAGGTTGCTCGAGTTGCCTGAGTTCAAGCTCGACCAATGCCACCAGTTCGGGTGTGGCACTGCCACCGTAAGAACCTTTGATCTTATAACCGTTGTAGGGACTTGGATTGTGCGAGGCGGTAATCATCACCCCGGCATCTGCGCCAGCATTTCTGACTGCGAAAGACAAAACTGGCGTTGGAATAATGCCCTCAGAAACTTGTACCTCGAGACCACACGCCCGCATGACCTCTGCCACCCGCAACGCAAACCGGTCCGACGCAAACCTCGAGTCAAAACCAATCAAAACCCTCGAGCCACCAGCGCGTTTGATGGCTTGAGCGTGTGCCTGAGCAACTCGAGCGACGTTTTCAAACGTGAAGTCCTCGGCGATAATGGCACGCCAGCCGTCCGTTCCAAAGCGAATCATGACAAACAGTTTAACTTTTAATTTTTAGATGTTATATTCTGCTCCGCGAGAGACAACTCGTAAACTTGAGGTTCATGTGAATTTTGTACCCGTTATTTTGGCTGGTGGAAGTGGCGAGAGATTCTGGCCGCTTTCAAGACGTGCCAAACCCAAACAATTTTTAACGCTCGACGGCGGCAACCGAAGCCTCTTGCAAGCCACCGCAGATCGTCTCGAGCCACTGGCACAACACGGCATCGATAACCTTCATGTCGTCACCAGCCAAATGCACCAAGCGCTTATTCTCGAGCACCTGCCAGAATTACCGCTCGAGAATTTAATCGTTGAACCCAAAGCTCGGGACACTGCCGCCGCAGTGTTGCTCGCCACCTTGCGCATCGTCAAAACCCAAGGTGAAGATGCCATCATTGGAATTTTCCCAGCCGATCACCGTATTGGTGACTCGCTCGAGTTTCAAAGTGCTGTACAAACCGCAATCCAAGCCGCCCATGAAACACCAGCCATCGTGACCATTGGCATGACGCCCGAATATCCAGCCATAGGGTACGGTTACATCGAAGCTGGAGAACAAAAAACTGAACAGGTTTATAACGCCAAACGATTCGTCGAAAAACCCAGTCTCGAGATTGCTGAAAACTACCTCACTCAGGGCGGATTTTATTGGAATGCAGGAATGTTCATTTTTCGTGCCAGCGTGATGCTCGAAGCCTTCCAACACCACGCCCCAGATTTGCTCGAGGCACTGCAAACTGTCACAGATCGTTTTAGTTTAAAAGCCGCTTTCGAGGCAATTCGCAAAGTCAGCATTGACTACGCGATTCTCGAGCCGTCCAGCCTCGAGGGTCGGGTGTTGGTTGTTCCCGCGCAGTTTCAATGGGATGATCTGGGAGATTGGAATGCACTGGCAAGATTGCTTCAGGGCGAACACCCGAACGTTGCGGTGGGTCATCATGTGGGACTTGATACATCGGGTGCAATCATGTACACAACCACAGGCGACGATCTAATTGTTACACTGGGTTTGGAAGATGTGCTGATCGTTCGTGATGGCAACGTCACACTGGTCGCCCGCAAAGACCGAACACAGGACATCAAAAAACTCGTTGCACGTATTCAAGCAATACCAGAACTTCAACATTTTATTTAAGATCACCAAAAGGAAATCCATGTCAAAACGCGCTTTTATCACTGGAGTCACAGGGCAAGACGGAGCATATCTAACTAAATTACTTTTAGAAAAAGGTTACGAAGTATTCGGGGCACATAGACGAAGCGCCTCGACAAACTTATGGCGCTTGGAAGAATTGGGCATAGCAGACCAAGTGAAACTTGTCCCATTCGAGCTACTCGAGTTTTCCAACATTGCAAGATCACTCGAGAAAACCCAACCTGACGAGTTTTACAACCTGGCTGCCCAAAGTTTTGTCGCAACCTCTTTCGAGCAACCCTTGTACACTGCCGATGTGGATGCGCTCGGGGTAACACGCGTTCTCGAGGCAATCCGTATGGTAAACCCCAAAATTCGTTTTTATCAAGCCTCCACCTCAGAAATGTTTGGGCTAGTCCAAGAAACACCACAAAACGAAAAAACACCGTTCTACCCACGCAGTCCTTACGGCGTTGCCAAACTGTACGGACATTGGATGACCGTCAATTACCGCGAATCTTTTGGGCTTCATGCCTCATCTGGTATTTTGTTCAACCACGAATCACCATTGCGCGGCGAAGAATTCGTGACCCGCAAAATCACAACAACACTTGCCCGAATCAAACACGGCAAGCAAAAAGTGCTCGAGTTGGGAAATCTCGAGGCGAAAAGAGATTGGGGTTTCGCAGGCGATTACGTTGAAGGCATGTGGCGAATGGTTCAACAAGACCAAGCTGATGATTACGTCCTAGCCACTGGTCAAACACATACCGTCAAAGACTTTGTTGACCGTGCCGCAACAGTCATGGGTTTTAACCTCGAGTGGCAGGGTCAGGCAGAGCAAATGAAAGCGGTAGATGCAAAGACTGGCGATGTTGTGGTTCAGATCAATCCAGAATTTTACAGACCAGCCGAAGTAGAATTGTTATTGGGCAATTCAGAGAAAGCCAAGAGTAGGCTGGGGTGGAAGCTCGAGGTTTCGTTTGAACAACTTGTAATTTTGATGGCAGACGCAGATTTGAAAAAAGCTTCAGATAGCTAATGCTTGCGTGCAATGCAAAA
>JANLWR010000712.1:0-1548 GCA_031364625.1 Deinococcales bacterium
AACCCATGCAAAAAGTCAGTATCGGCATTGACCTTGGAACAAGCGGCATCAAAGCCCTCGCCATCTCGAGTTCGGGTGAGGCGGTTGCGGAAGCCAGCGCGAGTTACCCGCTTTTGACCCCTCAACCTGGGTGGACGGAACAACACCCTACGGATTGGGTCGCGGCGGCTCGAGCGGTGTTAAACGAAATTACGGCAAAACTTAAGGGTTATGAAATCGTGGGTTTGAGCGCGGCTGGGCAAATGCACGGCGCGGTTTTTTTGGACGCCAATCTCGAGGTGGTACGCCCCGCGCCACTCTGGAACGATCAACGCACGGCACAGGCTTGCGAGGAGATTGAACGCGCCATCCCTCGAGCGGAATTGATTCAACGCACTGGAAATCCTGCGGTCACGGGTTTTCAATTGCCGAAATTGGTGTGTGTTGCGCAGCGCCGAACCCGAGAATTTTGCCAAAACCAAATACGTGCTGCTTCCCAAAGATTATTTGACCCTGCAACTGACGGGCGAACTCGTAACCGAACCCAGCGACGCGAGCGGGATCGGTTGCCTCAACCTCGAGACTCAAAATTGGGATTTAGAGATTCTAAAGGCTTTAAATCTGCCCCCAAGCTTGTTCCCCAAAGTCATTCCCTCGAGTTCGGTTGCAGGCGGTTTAAACGCAGTCTGGGCAGCAGCCACAGGACTTCCAGCAGGTTTACCTGTGATCGCTGGCGCGGGAGACAACGCGGGAGCAGCCATTGGGCTTGGACTCTCGAGCGCTCGCCCTGGTGTCGGCAGTGTCAGCCTTGGTACAAGCGGCGTGATTTTCTTACCACTCGAGAAACCAAGTGTTGACCCCGAAGGTCGCGTGCATTTGTTCTGCCATGCCGACGGTGGATATCACTTTTTGGGCGTGACCCTGGCGGCGGCGGGCAGTTTGCAATGGTTTAAAGATTCGCTGGCAACCGACACCAATTTTGAAACCCTGATGACCGAAGCCGCCAGCGTCCCCCCAGGTTCGGAGGGCTTGCTGTTCCTGCCGTACCTGGCAGGTGAACGCAGCCCACATCTTGACCCGAACGTGCGCGGCGCATGGATTGGCTTAAGCCTCGCGCATCACCGTCCACACCTGGTTCGGGCGTTGCTCGAGGGCGTGGCGTTCAGCCTTGCCGATACTTTGGAAGTCATGCGTCCACTCGCGCCACTCGAGAAACTGCTTTCAATTGGTGGCGGTTCAAAATCTGACTTGTGGCTTGGCATCGTTGGCAGCGTTCTCGGTGTCAAACTCGAGCGACCAGACTTTGAAGAAGGACCCGCTCGAGGTGCGGCAGTGCTGGCATTGGTGGGCGCGGGCGTTTACCCCAGTGTGGCGGCGGCGCTCGAGGCGACAGCACCAAAATCGGTTGATTTCCCAACTACACCACAACCCGCATATCAGAAATCACTCGAGCGTTATCGTGCGGCGTATCCTGCGATCAGGGGACTCTCGAGTTAAGTTAAAAATCTGATGAAACGAAAGATATGGAGTTTGTCAACATGGTTTTTGGCAAGACGAATCTAGGACAGG
>JANLWR010000715.1:0-9262 GCA_031364625.1 Deinococcales bacterium
TGGTTTTGTTCTGGGTCGAGCACCTCGAGCATGGCGCTGCTGGGGTCGCCGCGCCAATCGCTGCTCATCTTGTCGATCTCGTCGAGCAAAATGATTGGGTTGACCACGCCTGCGGTTTTCATGCTTTGAATGATGCGTCCGGGCATTGACCCGATGTAGGTGCGGCGGTGTCCACGAATTTCGGATTCGTCGCGCACGCCGCCCAAACTCATGCGGACAAATTGGCGGTTTAAACTTCTGGCGATGCTCTTGCCGAGGCTGGTCTTGCCCACGCCAGGAGGTCCGACAAGGCACAGAATTGGGGCGCGGAGTTCGCCCTCCTCTGGTTTGTCCTGGGCGCTCGGGGCGTCCTTTTTGGGGGCTTCTGGGGTCGCAGTCACAACACCGTTGGCGGCATCTTCGGCATCACGGCGCTCGAGTTCGGCTTTCTTGAGCGCCTCGCCTGCTTCCGCCATGCCTTGGGTCAGTTGACGAACCGCCAAGAACTCGAGAATCCGTTCTTTCACGTCGTCCAGACCGTAATGGTCGGCGTCGAGAATGTCGCGGGTGCGTTTGATATCAAGAATTTCTTCGTCGCGCTTGTTCCAGGGGGTGTCAAGCAACCAGTCGAGGTAATTGCGAACCACGGTGGTTTCTGGGCTGCCGCCTGGGGTGCGCTCGAGACGCGCCAATTCTTTCAGGGCTTTCTCGAGGATTTTTTCGGGCATTCCGGCTTTTTGAATGCGTTCGCGCAGGTCTTCGACTTCGGCAGGACCGTCTTCGCCGCCGCCGAGTTCTTTGCCGATGGCTTTCATTTGCTCGCGCAAGTAATACTCGCGCTGGTTTTGATCCATCTGCTCTTTGACGCGGGCGGCAATCTTTTTGTCAAGATCGAAACGCTCGAGGTCGCGGTTTAAGAATTGCAAGACCAACTCGAGGCGTTTACGCAAGTCAAGTGTCTCGAGGATTTGTTGTTTTTCCGAAACTTCCCACATGGCGTGGAACGAAACCGTGTCGGCAATTGCGCCAGCGTCGGTCAGTCCGCGCAGGTGCTCGAGGTGAATGTTGTCGAGGCGCAAGTTTTTGTTCTGTCCAACGTACTTGTCAAAATTGGACTGCACTTCGTCCGCCAGCACGCGCAAGGTGTGGGTGTCTGCGCCTGGGGTCGTCTCGAGGGTGTTGGCGACCGCACGCAGGTACGGAGTTGGCAGGTAATCGGAAACCGTGACGCGCTCCAAAGCTTCAACCAGAACTTCTAAAGTTTGGTCTGGCATCCGCACGACTTGCTTCACGGCGGCGAGTGTGCCGATCTCGAACAGGTCTTCGCCTGCTGGGTCGTCATTGGTGCTGTCGCGCTGCGTCAGTAAAATCACACGGCGGTCGGCGGCTTGCGCCTCTTCGACGGTACGGCGCGATTTGGCGCGACCGACGGCGACGCTTAAAGTGGTGCCCGGTGGTAAAACGTGGCTGCGAAGTGCCAGTACAGGTAATTCCCAACGCATAGAATTCTCCTTTTGCCAACTCGAGTCTCGAGTGTTGGCGCTGGCACACTTTGACGGGTGGTGTCGAACCCCAGCACGCTTTGAGGTGATGCTGAACCTAAATCCTGCGGGTTTGAAGCTTGAATCCTAAATCAAATTTATCATACCAAGCATGACAGATTTCTGACGGTAAGATTGCACTCGAGCTTGCAGGATGAAGATTTTTGAAACCCTCGAATGCACCAATAAAAATACTGGCTAAAGAAAGAATAACCTCCTCTAGCCAGAACCTTATGTATCTTGAGTAACGATTAAGCGGACTTCTTGAGTGCATCAGACTCAAGTCTCAACTCGGGTGCATCCAGCGTAATTGGATTTAATGCCGTGAGCGGCGCGTCCAAATGCGAAGGCTCGAGTTTCACCGACTTCAAGCCATCACGCGGCAACTCGAACATCAAATCCGTCATTGCCCCCTCGAGCACCGCCCGAAGCCCTCGAGCGCCCGTGCCACGCTTTAAAGCGCGACGCGCCACCTCACGCAAGGTATCGCTGGCAAACTCGAGACTGACGCCAGAGAGATCAAACAATGTCTGATACTGACGCGCAATTGCGCCGCGTGGTTCGGTTAAAATACGCACCAGCGCCTCTTCGTCAAGTTGCTGGAGTTGCACCACCAGCGGCAAACGCCCAACCAATTCTGGGATCAAACCAAACTTCACCAAATCTTCAGGAACAACCGTGATTGCCTGTTTGGACTCCACCCTCGAGAAACTGACGGTTTTTTGATCGGTTCGCGCCGCCGCGATTTGCTCCAAACCATCGAACGCGCCGCCACAAATGAACAAGATGTTCTTGGTGTTGATCTTCACCAATTCCGCACCAGGATGCTTGCGCCCACCCTGCGGCGGCACGTTCGCCACCGTACCCTCGATGATCTTCAACAGCGCCTGCTGCACACCCTCGCCCGAGACATCTCGAGTGATGCTCGTGCCCTCGGACTTCCGCGCCACCTTGTCGATTTCGTCCAGGTAAATAATGCCGCGCTCACACGCGCCAATGTCCATGTCGGCGGCGTGAAGAAGGCGCACCAAAACATTCTCGACATCGTCACCGACATAACCCGCCTCGGTCAATGTGGTCGCGTCGGCAATGGCAAACGGCACGTGCAGCATTTTCGCCAAGGATTCTGCAAGGAGCGTTTTTCCCGTGCCTGTCGGTCCAATCAGCACAATGTTCGACTTTTGCAAATCGGCATCGGGATGAAGAAGGCGCTGATAATGGTTAAAGACCGCCACCGATAACGCCCGCTTCGCCGCGTCCTGACCAATCACGAACTCGTCAAGGTGCGCCTTAATCTCTCGAGGTGGCGGCAACTTCGGCAAGACAAAAGGCTTGCTGACCGTTTGGGGTTTCTTGCCAGCCTCGAGAATCGAAGCGGCTTTACCCACGCACTCGTTGCAAATCCAAGCGCTGCCAGAGGGCGCTTCGATCAAATGCTCGACCTCGTTGGCGGCTTTGTTGCAAAAACTGCATCTCGAAATCATGGTTGTGCCTTCGTGGCTCGAGATGTAGTTTCAAGGCATTGCGAGATCAGCGGCGTATTGTGGGAAGAGGGCGCAGCAAGCGACCCAAGCCCGTCAGGTGCGTCTTTGGGGTCAAGAAGCAGCGCCCCTACGGGTTTCACGGGTGCATTGATGTGCGAGTCGGATTTCAACATCATTCGTCGAAACCCTTCATGCTCTCGGCAACATCTTTGGGCATGATTTCGACAACCTCATCGATCAGACCGTACTCGAGCGCCATTTGCGGGGTCATGAAAAAATCGCGTTCCATGTCACGCGTCAGCTTATCGGCGGGTTGACCCGTGTGTTTGACGTACAAATTGGTCATGATTTCGCGCAGGGCAAAAATTTCTTTGGCTTGCACCTCAACGTCCGGCGTGTTGCCCCTAAAACCGCTCGAGCCTTGATGAATCATGATTCTCGAGTTGGGAAGGGCTGTGCGGCGACCTTTTGTGCCAGCCATCAACAGCACGCTACCCATGCTCATGGCGATACCGACGCAGGTCGTGCGAATCGGGGCGCGAATAAACTGCATCACGTCGTACATGGCTAGTCCAGCGTAAACCTCGCCGCCTGGGGAGTTGATGAAGAGCTGAATTTCGCGTTCAGAATTTTGCGAATCGAGCAGCAGCAATTGCGCCACCACAACATTGGCAACATTGGAATCAATGGCGGTGCCAATAAAAATAATACGGTCTTTTAAAAGTCTCGAGTAAATATCGTAAACGCGTTCGCCGCGTCCTGTTTGTTCGATCACGTAAGGGATGATTGACATTGGGAATTCCTTTCAGGGAAAAAGCTCGAGTTGTAGCTTATTCCTCTACGTCGTCAAGATTAGCGTTCGAGTACACGTTTTGCACATCGTCCAAATCCTCGAGCGCCTCGAGCATCTTCAAAACCTTGTGAACATCGTCTATAGACACATCAATCGTGTTCTCGGCGGTGCTGGTGAATTCGACCACCAGAGGCTCGAGTTTGTGCGCCCTAAAACCCTCCGCAATGGCGTTCATGTCGGCAAAACTGGTGTACACGTCGAGGCGCGGCTCACCCTCTTCGTCGTACACCTCGAGGTCGCTCGCGCCAAGTTCGATGGCGAGTTCTTGGGTGGCATCGTCGTTTTTATCCAGGGTAATCAATCCCTGGCGCTCGAACATCCACGCCACGCCGCCGCTCATGTTGCCGCCGTGCTTGGAAAACGCGTGACGCACTTCGGGGGCGGTACGGTTGCGGTTGTCGGTCAGGGCGTACACCAGTACCGCCACGCCGCCGACGCCGTAACCCTCGTACACCACTTCCTCGACTTGCGATCCCTCGGCAGAACCCAGGGCGCGTTCGATTGCCCTGGCAATATGATCGGTCGGCACTTTATCGGTTTTGGCGGCGGCGAGGGCATTCTTTAAACCCAAATTGCCCGCGACATCCCCAGACCCACCCGCACGAACCGCCGCCGAAATTGCCGCGAGGTGCTTAGAAACTGAAGCGCCGCGACGGTTATCGTTAATCGCTTTTTTACGTTTGATTTGCTTCCACTTGCTATGACCTGCCATAAAACCCCCACGTTAAAGAAGAATCTCGAGCCGAAAACTCAATCTCGAGCGGCGGCGGTGGAGGGTAAGCGTTTTCGTAAAGCATACGTTTCAATTCTAACCCGCAAGACTCGAGGGGTTAAAGGAAAATACGAAAAGCATCTCGAACTTAAGTGCAAAAACTCGAGAATCGCTGTGCCAGAGGGTGAACACAAGCGACCATGCCCGAAGGTGCATTTTATGGTCAAGAAGGTTCACCCCTACAAAACACCAAAGGCGAACTACAGCGAACTACAGTGGGTGGTTTACTGCTTTTTCCTTTTTCCTACATTTCAGGCTAAACTCTTCTTACCCTCGAGCCTGAGGAGTTTCACCCATCCTCGAGTTTGAGGATTCTTTTTTGAGGAGTCACACGCATGGAGCGACCCCTGAAGGTCTTTACTGGACAGTCCAACCCGATTCTCGCGCAAGACGTTTGCGACCACCTGGGCGTGCCTTTGGGACGCTCGACCACCAGAAGATTCTCGAACGACAACATCGAAGTGCAATTCAAGGAAAGCTTGCGCGAGGCAGACGTTTTTATCGTGCAGTCCTTGGCGAGCAACGGCGATTACAACGTTTCTGACAGTGTTCTCGAGTTATTACTGATGATTAACGCCGCGCAAAGCTCGAGTGCCGCACGGGTGACAGCCGTCATTCCGTACTTTTCGTATGCACGCAGCGACAAAAAAGACGCGCCGCGCATTCCAATTGCGGCAAGGGTCATGGCAGACATGATTCATACGGCTGGTGCAAACAGGGCGTTAATGATGACGCTTCACAGTCCTCAGGTTCACGGGTTTTTCAGCATTCCTGTCGATCATTTGACCGCCGAAGTCGTGATTGCCAACCATTTCATCACGCGCCTACCGTCGCTCGAGGATACCGTGGTGCTCGCCCCCGACGCCGGAGACATCAAGCGCGCCTCGAGTCTGGCAGACCGTTTGAACACCCCAATTGCCTTTATCGACAAGCGCCGCGTCAGCGATACCCGAGTTGAGGCTCGAGGTTTGATCGGTGATGTGAAGGGCAAACGCGTTTTGATTGTCGATGACGAATTTTCGACGGGCGGCACGATGGCGGAAGCGGTCGCCACCGTCAAAGAGGCTGGCGCTCGAGCGGTGCATATTGCGGTTTCGCACGGTGTTTACGTGGGTCCTGCGGTTGAACGCATCAAAGAGATGGACATTGAAGAGTGCATCAGCACCGATTCTTGTTTTGTCAGTCCAGAAAAACTGGCAGCCTGCGACAAGATTAAAGTTTTAACCGTCGCACCGCTCTTTGCCGAGGCGATTCACCGCATTCATACGGGTGACAGTGTCTCGAGCATGTTCACTTAAAAATATTGACCTCAAATTTGGATCAATGACCGTACATTCAGGCGGTTGTTGATCCAAAAATGTTGATTTCATTTACCAAGCGTATTGACTCGCACCAAGCACAATCTGGCTTTGCACACCCGCCAAATTGACAATCCTGACATCGCTGACCAAAGCACCGTTTTGCAGATCGCTCGAACCGATGGCAAGAAACTTCGAGTCTTTTGAGAACGTGCCGTTCAAAGAACCGTTCGGGTTTTGAGCCATGGTGCGCAATTCGTTTTGTTGAATGTTCAGCAAAAACAGGCTGCTGGAGTTTTGGTTGGCAAAGGCAAACACCATTTTTTTGTTGTCCCTCGAGAGTTCCACCGAATCAGGAATTCGTCCCGTAAAAGCTGGCAATTTTAAGGCTTTGGGCTTGCCGCCGTTGGTGTTCACCACGTACCAGCGCCAACGGGTTGTGCCCGCATCGTTGATGCCGTTGCCCGCATTGCTGGCAAAATAAAGTTGCTGACCGTCGGTGGACAGGCTGATGCCACCAAACGCCCAATTGAGTGCATTTTGAGATTTCCCAACGGCAAAGACAATGCGTTGTTTGCCAGCAACATCAACCCGAATGTCTGTCGGCGTGGTGTAGGACAGGGTTAAACCATCACCCGAAATGCCCCTGGGGAAAAACTTGTAGGTCTTCATACCCATGCTCGGCAAACTGATCAGCACACTGCTTGTTTGCTGCGCCAGAAAAAAACGGTTGCCGGTTCCACTCCACATGAAACCGTAAACCACTTCGGAAGTCAATTTCAACTTCTGACAGGTCAAAAACGGTACTCGGCAAAAAAAGCCTTTCGGGTGTTGGCTCGAGCCAGTAAAGTACACCAGATATTGACCGTCCGGACTGAGCGACGCCAGAAAAGCACCAGCCGAATTTGGCATTTGTCGTGCGGCATTTGAATTGGTGTTTGACAGATACACGGCGTTGTCTTTGATAAAAACAACACCATCAACATATTTCGCTTGAACCAAACAGGCGCACAACAACATGGCAATCACTATATTTTTTAACATGGTTGATCCTCCAATAAAACGGCGGCTTTGAACTCAGGCTTAGACAGACAAGATTTTTCTCATTCACATGATGACCCATAATCAAGTGTCAGCACAAGTCAGACCAAGACAGTTTTGAAAAAAAGCTCGACAAAACCTAATTTGCGCCCCAAGAGGGTTGAACCGCGTTTTGTATTTTAAACAAGGTTTTATTGTAACTCACGTCTTTAATGAATACTTTATAGGCTGGACTTTGCGCCGCATATTTTGCCACCGAAAACGCCAGAAACTTGGAATCGGGCGACCAAGCCATGCCATTCTCGAGCAATTGTTCGCCCGTCGGTGAACTGATTGGCACGACTGGCTCGGTTTGAGGGCTGGTTGGTGTGAGAGGCGGTTTTGGAGGCGGGTCTTTGACCAGCATTTCAATCGGTTTCTCGAGGTTGAGTTCGCAGACACTCAGCGATTGCAACCATTCGCCTTGGTTGAGGGTAAATGGACTGAAAAACGCGAATTTTGAACCATCGGGCGCAAAGTTCAAACGGCTCGGCATTGAACCGTGAAACACGCCCAGTTTTGCGAGCAAACGCACCCTCTGGGTTGAAAGTTGAACCGCGAAAAATACGAAACTCGAGTTGCCAGTGACAGAAATGCCAGTGCCAAGGTTGCTGGCAAAGTACAACACATTGCCGTCTGGACGCAAACCAACCGCCCCCGAGAGCCAATTGCTCAGGGTTGCCGCGCTCTCAGGATCAATCAATTCTTGAAATGCCGCATTGCTCGAGGCAGCAGTTTTCACTTGCTCGAGCAATAATTCTGGTCTTAAAGGCGAGAAAATCATTTTCTGTTTATTTTTGTTCATGATTCGCACGTCCGAACCCGCCACGAAAGCAATCAAGGAGCCGTCCTTGGCACTCGAGAGGGCTGCAAATTTTAAAGCCTGCGATTTTGGATTGGGCGCACCGAGGAGCGCCTTAAATTCTGGAATTTCGAGCCGCCAGCCAGTGCTCGAACCCGTCACGAACAAACTGCTCGAGTCTGGCGAGAACGACAGATGCTCGAGCGGAAATTCGGAGACTGGAAGTGACAGCGGCGCACTGGAATCAAACGGCGCTCGAGCAATAAAACCTTGCAACGGCGCAACTTTGGAATCGGTTTGATTGAAGAACACCAAACTCCGACCGTCGGGCGCAAGGCTGGCAAATTTGGCTCGAGCACTTTTGGAAACCAGTTTGGGATAACCGTTCAGATCGCCGACAAAAACGCCGCCATCACGAATAAATGCCAGTTTTCCGGTTGGTGCGGCAAAACCAAAACTCGAGGTGCAAACAAGGGCTAAAACCATTTTCCAATTCATACCGTAATTATAAACGCCACGCCAATCAGCTTAGTGCAGACTACGCCGAATCCATCAGTGTTTTTGAGCGCTGCCACGGTACTCTACTTCACGGAACGGTGAAAGCCGATGCAAAGGTTCGGGGTTCAAACGCCCCACTGGCACACCAGAGTTTCTCGAGGTGTGTACCGCAAACGTGGAAAGTGTTCCAAGCGCTTGTAGCTCAGTGGAGAGAGCGCCCGAAGATTTCGGGAGGTCGAAGGTTCAATTCCTTTCAAGCAAATTCAGGATACGCGTCACGGTGGCGCACTCGACTCAAACTCGAGCGTTAGAAGGTTCGATTCCTTCATCCAGTTCGGTTTTAGCTCATTCGGTTAGAGCATCTGACTTGTAATCAGAGGGTAGCGGGTTCGATTCCCGTAAACCAATCGCCTTTCACGCGATTTTTGTTAGACCGCAGTACCGCGCCCTGAACGACTTTAATCGAGATTCTGGCAGGATTTGGAAACTCGAGCATTGAAATTCAGGAGGTTGTCTCGAGCGCTTCGAGCGAAAGTTTGAAGCCATGTTCTCGCGTCTTGCGCTGCCCGCAGCGACCTCGTTCAAGTTTTGGTTAACGGTTGTCCAGTCAAGACGATGCACAACCTAAATACCTAAACAACAATCTGGTCAACACCCGCAGCCCGACACGAGCACAAACTCGAGACAACCCACGCGCCCAAGCCCGTTAGCGGTTTCGCCCGTTAGGTGCGTTTTGAAACCAAGAAGCGATCCCACCCGTCAGGTGCACGCCTGGGATCAAGACAGGTGCTGCTGTAAGGGCAAGACGCGCACAAATATCAAATGCAACGCAGAATTTTCTGCTGGCAGGAACTGAAAGTACGAACTCGAGACTCGAGCAATCAAAACTTTTGGTCAAAACAAAAGGAAGCGACCACGCCCGACAGGTGCATTTTGTGGTCAAGAGAGGTGAAAG
>JANLWR010000774.1:0-2550 GCA_031364625.1 Deinococcales bacterium
CGAGGTTGGTCAAATCGATTCTCGAGC
The DNA here is from genome assembly GCA_031364625.1 of Deinococcales bacterium. GTDB lineage: Bacteria > Deinococcota > Deinococci > Deinococcales > JAAFIG01 > JANXTZ01. Next base: position 28 of record JANLWR010000774.1, read on the forward strand.
ACGCCAGAACACAACAACTCTCGAGCATTGTTTTGCTGACTGAAACTGCCCAAAATTACTTTCCACGTTTTGGCTTCAAACACATCACCCGAGCCGAAATCCCCGAAAGCCTGCAAGCCTCCCAAGAATTACGCGGCGCGTGTCCCGATACTGCCGTGGTTATGATGCTCGAGTTGTGAAACGCTTTTACGGCTGGTACATGGTTTTTGCCCTTGCCCTCAGTACCACCGTGGCTTACGGCGTGTTGTATTACAGCTTTGCCGTGTTCGTCAAACCCATGGAACTCGAGCTTGGCTGGAATCGTGCCCAAACTTCCCTCGCGTTCAGTTTGGCGCTGATTGTGGCGGGTTTAATCGCGCCGTTTCTGGGCAGGGTGGTAGACAGACAAGGCGCGAGACTCGTCACCAGTTTGGGCGCAATCCTGGCAGCCATGACCGTGTTTTTGTGGTCGCGTGTCTCGAGCTTGGAAATGCTTTATCTGACTTGGGCGTTACTGGGTTTCACCATGACCGCCACGTTTTACGACCCTGCCTTTACCGTGGTCGCCGTCTGGTTTCGTGCGGGACGGTCTCGAGCCATACTGATCATTACCTTAATCGCAGGTCTGGCAAGCACCATTTTCGTGCCGTTTTCAACTTTTTTACTCGAGCATTTTGGCTGGCGAAATAGCATTGCCGTCCTCGCTGGCATTCAACTGCTGACCGCGCCCATGTTGTGGTTGGTGTTGCGCCGTCACCCGCACGACCTCAACCTCGAGCCTGACGGTTTACCACTCGAGTAGAAACCTGAAGTTCCTGTCTTTCAACCGCTTGAACCGGTTCACTTTTGGCGCTCGAGTATCTTCTGGAGTCTGGCACTGGGTTTTGCCTTGGCTCGCATGGCAGTCTCGGTACTTGCCCCGCATCTTGTGCCATTGTTGCGCGAACGCGGATTCTCGAGCGTTTTTGCCGCCACCATCGCGGGTTTGGTGGGTGTGTTGCAACTTGGCGGGAGGTTGATTTTTGTGCCCATGACCAACCGCGTCACCTTAACGTTTTTAACCGCCGTCACCTTCGCGCTGCACGGGCTGGGAATCTTGCTGCTGACCTCGAGTAGTGAGGTTAGTGTTTGGGGATTTGTGATTTTGTATGGCAGCACCAACGGCGCAATTACGATTGCCAGGGCAGCCTTGACCGCCGAACTTTTCCCGACACGGGTTTACGGGCAAGTCAGTGGTGCAATTTCGTTGGTGGTGGCACTCAGCACTTCACTCGCACCATTTCTGGCAGGTTTGCTGCATCAAAAAACTGGCAATTACCAAAGCACACTTTGGCTGCTCGTGGCGTTGTTGGCAATCTCGAGTTTGACGGTTTTGAACGCTCGAGACAGACAACCTTGAGAATTTGTACTAGAATTTCGCCATGACCCTTGCCATAGAACTGCCTGAAAATTTACAACGGCAACTCGAGGAAAACGCCGTCACTCGAGGTATGAGCGTTGAAGAAATCGCTTTGGAAATGCTCAAACGTGATTTGTTCATTGAACGCCGTGAACGACTTTCTGCACGTTTAAAAGCTTGGATGCACCCAGATGAGACTGAAGCCAAAGAACAACAAGAAACGGCAGCCGTTTTGATTCAAGGTTTGGACGAAAATCGGAGTTCTTACGGTCAGCACTTTCCAAGCGAGCTCAAAGGGAAAACTTGGTGACTCGAGTTTTTTTCTTACAGCACCTTGCACAATGTTTGACGCGAAGCGTCAAACATTGGCGACCAGAGGGAGTCGCAACAGACAGCGGTTTGCATAGAAGTGAGAGCGCGGAGCGACCCAAGCCCGCAAGGTGCTGCTTTAAGGGTCAAGAAGCGCGTCAACGGATATGCAAACCGCTGTAGACAGTGGTTTGCTCGGGTTGGTCACCAATCCAAGCGCATCGCCAGAAGCATTGGCTCTTGCCATATGGATCGATTCTCAACTGACGCTTGGAGCACGGATTATCGTTGCTGAACTGGTTGATTTTGAAGTTAGACGTGAATTGCTGCGGGCAAAACGAACAAAGGGTTTGTTGCGTTTGGACGAATTTATTGCTGGTGTCGAATTCCTTCCAATCAATTCTTCTGCCATGCGCCTTGCTTCAGAACTTTGGGCGCAAGCTCGTCAAAGAGGGCAACCAACTGCATCTGATACTGCGCTGGACGGTGACGTGATTCTTGCGGCACAAGCGTTAACTTATCCAATTCAACCTGTTATTGTCGTCACAACGAATGTGCGTCATCTTAAGAATTTTGTTGATGCTCGAGTTTGGAATGATCTGGAATGATCAAAATCTGCTCCGCAAAACTCGAGGATGCCGCCACAATCGTCGAAATTTACAATCAAGGCATTCGTGCTCGAGTGGCAACGTTTCAAACCCAGGAACGCACTATGTCCGACATCCAAAGCTGGTTTGAAAACCCAAAATACCCGCTTCTGGTGGCTACACTCGAGGATTCCGTGGTCGGTTGGATTCACGCCAGTCCGTACCGTCCAGCAGCCTCAACTTGGTACG
>JANLWR010000826.1:0-6638 GCA_031364625.1 Deinococcales bacterium
CTTTCACAACATGGCTTGGTTTCTATTGGATTGAGTACAGACTTATGCAAATGACTGCATTTTTATGCAAGCTCTATTCACCGCCCAATTCTGATGAGCATGTGGCAATCATAGAAATCCAATGGATAGCAGCCCGTGGCAGTCAAAGCAAGATCATTGATCACATCCTCAAAAACCGCCGTGAACGCATGACACGATGCACGAGGCTTTGCGAAAATCTCTTTAGAACCCACAAATGAATTTCAAGAATTGGTTTCTCGAGGCTCATGCCATCGCTGCACGTCAGGTTGAACGCAAGTATAGGCAAGCTTATTGTTGACGCAAGGTGATTTGAAATTGCCCCGAGCCAGAATCGTTCATGGTAGCCCGAATCATTGCTTCATTCGCTGAGATCACACCTGTACCAAAACCAGTGCTGCCGTCTTGATTCTGGTATTCAAACCTGATGTTGTAACCTGTTATTGTGCCACTGCCATACGTGGTGATGTTGCCGTCAGTCACAATAAGCTCAAAATGCCCAGGATCGTTTTGGATGATCTCATAACTGATTGCATTTTGATCAACCCAAAAGCCATCAATGTCGAAGGTTGAAACGCCAACGTTTAGATCAGCAGAAGGTGTGGTCGGGACAATTTTTTGCTTTGAAGTTGGCACGACACTTGGGGTCGCTACTGGTGTAACCACCGTTGGTGGTGCAACTGAAGGTATTGAGGGCAGCGGCGATGCCGTGGGTGAACTGGACTGGACTTGCGCAGGTGAGGACTTGAAAATCTTGTCCCAGTTGCCAAATAATGCACCGCCCAGGACACCCAAAAGTCCAATCACAGCGACTAGAATTTGGGTTTTGTTTTCTGCTTGCATGTGACCTCAATATGGAAACGTTTTTTAATACCGTAAATTATGCCACACAAACCGAGTCGCAGGTCAAAATTCGAGTTTGTCGTTTCCAACACAGGCACAAATCGAGATTCGTTTGTCACGAAAATAAAGTTGGTATTTAACAAAACAATACTCTGGAAACTTTTCCTCACAACCTGAAGAATTCGCCGTCACTGAGGGCGCAGCAAGCAGCGCCCCTACAAACTCAAAATACGTGATGGACGCGAATTTGCAAAAACATTCCGAACTATTGACAAAAGGCAGTCAGTCAAATTTTAGCTTGCTCAAGAAAATACTTGCAAATCTCGAGCGGTCTTTCAGACTGGCAATTCAAACACCAACTCTTCACCGTCTTCTTCATCCCACTGCCGACCAACTTGAGCAAAACCAAATTTGGCAACCAACGCCAAAGACGCAACATTCCCAGGGCTGACCGATGCCACAAAAGTCTTGACCCCAGACTCGAGCCTCGCCCAATCAAGCAAGCCATCAACAGCCTCGAGCGCAAAACCTTGGCGTCTAAAGTCTGAGAAAATCGTGTAACCAACCTCGAGTCTGCCACGAAAGTCAGGCATGGCATGAAAACCAGCATAACCGATCATTTGCCGCTCAAAAACAAGGCTGCGAACCAAATACGGCTGCTCGAGTGGGTTTTTCTCGAGTTGCCTCAGTCGCCTGTACATTAAACCCGTCAAGTCGCCTGGAAAATCGCTGGGAAGTTGATAATCTACTGGCATTGGTTGATTTTGCAGCGCAGCCCGCATAAAAGCTGGACTGCACGAGATTAACTCGAGCCGTGACGTGCGAATGCTGGGTACAACCACCAGATCATATTACTCGAGCCTCGGAAACATTGACACGAGGTTAGAATAAAATTGTCAATGCAAGCCCAATCGACTGCTCGAGCCGTCCCACCTTTGATTCAAAATTTGACGATTTTGACGGTTTTGTTTGCCCTGGCACAACAAATCTGGTCATTCATCACTTTTTACAAAGTCGCTGACAATGTTTTGGTTGAAGGCGTGGCTCGTGTCTTACCAACCCTGTTTGCGGCGTTGGCAGTTGCCTCGATTTCTCGTCAGCACCCAAATCGCGCAAGTTTGCCCTGGCGTTACCTGGCTTTGGCATTGGCACTAAACACGATTGGTACAATTCTTTATCAACTTTTTAAGGGCGTTTTTAACATCACTGCGTTTCCGTCAATCGCCGATGTTTTCTTGTCACTGACCCCAATGGTCATGGTTTACGGTTTTTTTCGTTTGCCACACGTTGCCCTTCAAAGACTCGAGGGTTTACGTGCCGCGCTCGACGCGGGCATTATCGTCATGACGATTTCGGGATTTATCTGGTTTTTTGTGCTCTCGCCAGCCATTTTGGCACATTATGCCAAAACCAACGGACTGAGTTTTGAAGTCTCACTCGCCATGACCTACCCAATTTATGACCTGCTCGCGTTGGCGTTACTGATCACCAATGTTGCCAGATGGGAACGCTCGAGTTTGGGAATTGAACTGCGTTGGTTGATGCTCAGTTTGATCGCTTGGTTGGTTGCCGATGGTTACTTTCTGGCACGTTGTTTCTTTCCGCCCTTACCCGAATCGCATCCGCTCGAGGGGGGTTGGGCTTGGGGGGCGTTGATGATCGTGATTGCAGCACGAGGTAGCCTGTTCAAGCCTTCAAAAATAGAATTACAAGCTCAAACCAACACATTGCTGGTTCGTTACGGCGCTTACCTGGCAATCGTCTTGATCTTTCCGTTGTTGTTGTTCGCCCAGAATTTTTCGCCACTCCAACGCATTGGCACAGAAATTATTGCAGGACTGATCTTTCTTGCCGTGATTGCCCGTCAAATCGTGCTGACCATGAACTTGGAGCAAACCAACACTCAACTCAAAACCCTCTCCAACGAACTCGAGCGGCGGGTTGCTGCCAGAACCACAGACCTCGAGTTTCAAACCTTGCACGATGCGCTGACGGGTTTGCCCAACCGGGTGTTTCTTGAGCGTCACTTAAACCGAATGCTCGAATTGCATGGCACGTCAAACTTGGGCGTGGCGGTTTTGTACATTGATTTGGATCATTTTAAGGACATCAACGACACGCTCGGGCATCCGGTAGGCGATGAGGTCTTGCGGCAAGTCACAAAGCGCTTCGAGGCTTGCCTGCCCGAAAATGGTTTCCTGGCGCGTCTGGGCGGCGATGAATTCTCGTTGGTGCTTTCCAAACTCGAGCCTGCAACGGCGGTTACCCAAGCCGAACGTAGCGCCAAGAACCTCATTCAAAGCCTCGCCAGTGCCTTAAGGGTCGGTGATGCCGATTTTTTTCTGGGCGCAAGTGTCGGCATCAGCCTTGCCCCCAACGATGGTCTGGACGCCACCAGTTTACAAAAACATGCCGACAGCGCCATGTACCGCGCCAAACGCGAAGGCTTGGGTTGGCGTTTGTACTCACCAGACCTCGATACCAACACGACCCTGCGCCTCGAGACCGAACGCGCCCTGCGCCGCGCCCTGGAAACCGATCCTGGCAGTTCATTTCGGGTTTATTACCAACCGATTTTGGAGATTCAAACGGGTCAGATTGTGGCGCTCGAGGCGTTGGTACGTTGGAACGACGAACAGGTGTTGCGCAACCCCGAACAGTTCATTCCAATCGCCGAAGAATGCGGTTTGATCGTGCCGCTGGGAACCTGGATTTTACACGAAGCCTGCCAGCAAATGGTGCTCTGGGAAGAATTTAATTTGCGGGTCAGTGTCAACGTCAGCACCGCGCAATTTGAACGTCCCAATTTTGTGAACGTTGTCACCCAAGCACTCGAAACCAGCAAACTCAAACCAGACCGACTCAGCTTAGAATTACTCGAGGGCGTGCTGGTCAGTCGTTTTGAGGAAACCGCCTCTAAAATCACGCAACTTCGAGCCGCAGGTGTGCGTTTGGCACTCGACGATTTTGGCAGCGGTTACTCGAGTTTGTCGTACTTAAACCGTTTGACTTTTGACACCCTTAAACTAGACCGTTCGTTTATTCAGGCGCTCGGCAGCAATCGTGACACCCGCGCTTTGGTGGCGGCGATTGTCTCGATTGCAAGCGAATTTGGCATGGACACGGTTGCGGAGGGGGTCGAAACCAACGCTCAACTCGAGACACTCAAATCTCTTGGTTGCGACAACGTTCAGGGTTGGTTGTACGCCCCCGCCATGTCCGCACTCGAGCTGGAAGGGCTATTAAAACGCGGCAGTCTTGAAGCTCGAGAATTCACAGCCGAGTGAGACGGTGACCACACAGCCGGATGAGATGGTGATTTCACATCCTGATGACGCACTTTCGTGTATAGTCTGAAAATGACCTGTTAAGGTTACGTGATTTCAAAACTCGCCTCCCGCACCTTTCGTGCGCGAGGCTTTTTTCTTAAAAATCGCGTGGCAAACGGGTTTTATTGGGAGGCTTTTATGGCGAGACACTCCTTATTCGATTTGCAAGACCTCATCTGGGCTGGGCGCTACAGCATCAAACCCCATGCTGCAAGGCACGCCATTTCAGAGGGTTTCACCGAAGCCGACATTGTGGCGACCCTCGAGCGCGGACGTGAAATCGCGGTCTACCCCGAGGACTCGAGGATGCTGATTCTGGGCTATATTTGCGTCAGCACCATCAAAATACCGCTTCATGTGGTGGTCGATTACAGCCTGTATCGCTGGCTCGATGTGGTCACGGCGTTTATTCCAGAAAATCCGTACCGCGTGATCTCCCGCGAACGTGTGGCAATCTTGGTGTCCAAAGACCGTGAAGACCCCAGGGAACAATTGATCGACCCGAGCAAACGCGTCAAGCATCACAGGCACAGGACAGCTCGAGCTTGGAAGGGAAGGCACGCTTAAGGGTCAATCTCAAAGCGGAGCAAACTCGAGCCTGTTGGTCTGTTGGTTGACTGGCTCATCGCTTCTTGCAACTGCGGTAGACTGACGCATGGATTTAGTTCATCGGCAACAAGAACTGCGTTTGCGGCTGTTGAACGCCGCCTACAAAAGCTTCGTTCAAGCGCCAAGCGATTACATCGACGTGGCAGAACTGAACTTGGTCGCACCGCCCGATGTGGCTCGAGTGCCGCTCGATGCCGACGACGACGCCACAACCGTACCTATAGATTTCACCACCGACCCAATCAACCCCACCGAAATTCGGGCTGCCGTGTATTACCTGGTCGAACGGCAACTCTTGACCATGCTGCCGCCAGACTCGCTCGAGAAGTCACTGATTCCAGCCTCGAGCTTGCACATTCACATTACCGCAGGCGGCGTTGACGCCTTTGAAGCTTTTGTCATGAGCAGCGAATCTCGAGCCAGCGAACGTTCGGTGGGCTTTAATTTTACGCCCGCCCCAACCAGGGGCTTTCCACTCGCCCGCGCCATTCCAGGCTCAAGCGACCCACCAACCCGAGAGTGAGGGATGACATGAATGTTTTGGAAAAATTGTTGGTCTCTCGGGCTGGACGCATCATGGTGGTGGCGTTAACGGTTTTGCTGGTGATGCTGGCATTCAATGCCGTGCGAGGTTTTTTGGCTGAAACCAACCCGATCTTGAAAGAAGTTGCCAATGTCACGCGTCTGGCGCTTTTATCGTACTTGTTCGCGTATTTGTTCAACCCGCTCGTGCAATGGCTGGTTTCCAGAAGATTCTTGCAAGCCAAAGGCATCAAACCGTTCAGTCGGTTGATTGCTGTTGCAATCGTCTATTTGATTGTGATTGTCTTTTTGGTGATTGCCTCGTTGGTAATTGCCACACTGATTCAGCAATTGATTGTTTTCGCCCGTCAACTTCCGACCTTGTTCAACAGTTTTGAAGGCACTTTAAACGGTTGGTTGGCGAACCTGCAACAAGTCCCAGAACTGAAAGACATTCTCAAAAACGTGACCAAAACCGTGCAAGAAGCCCTCTCGAGCTTGGTCAACAAACTCCTCGAGTTTCTGCAAGGATCGGGTTTAAACCTGATCTCGAGGGTTGTTGGTGTTGTTGGAAATGTCTTCGAGTATTTCCTGGTCTTGATTCTTGGTGGTTACATGCTGCTGGCATTTCCCGACATCGGAAAATCTTTTCTAGAAGTATTTCCTGTACGGGTACAACCAACCGTACTCGAGTTAAGCAAAGACATCAGCACCGCCGTTGGTGGTTATATTCGAGGACAGATTATTATTGCATTTTCTGTTGGCGTGCTCACTGGACTTGGTTTAACCATTATTGGTTTACCCCTTGGCTTAGCAATTGGTTTTATTGCTGGTTTGTTTAATATTGTGCCTTATTTGGGTGCGGTCATTGCCATTACACCCGCATTATTACTTGCCATACCAAGTGGTTTGCTTGAAGTTATTTTGGTTGGTGTGGTGTTCACCATCGTCAGTCAACTCGAATCTCATGTGCTCGCGCCTCAGATTCTTTCCAAAAGCACCGATTTAAACCCGATCAGTATTATTTTGGCAATTTTGTCTGGCTTGGCGCTCGGTGGTGTGTTGGGCGCTTTGCTGGCAGTACCATTGACAGCACTGGTCAAGCTTTTAATTCGTAAATACTGGCTTGGCTCGAAATTTCATGGTGGCGAGAAACTGATCAGCCAGGAAGTGTTGAAACCAGCAGGACTTGAAGATTAAACCAATGCAACTCCAGAAAGATTGGCGCTTTTTCAGGCATGGGAAAATTGTGTTGGTGAAATCATTTGCCGACGATTCCAGTCAAGCGTTTCTTTGATCGCCACCTCGAGCGAGGTC
>JANLWR010000856.1:0-4963 GCA_031364625.1 Deinococcales bacterium
CCTGTCAGTTTTAAAAACACAGTTTCCAAGCCTGGTTCTTCAATCTCGAGGTGATGGACGCTCAAACCCAGGCTCGAGAGTTTGGTCAGGATTTGTGGCAGGACCTCTCGAGGTTCGCGGCAAAGTAACGTCAAATCTGTACCCTCGAGTGAGACGGTTTCGGCAAATTGCTCGAGTTCTTTGATTGTTCCCGCTTTGGGTGCGTCACGCAGCGCAATGTGAATCGGGGTCAGCTCGCCGGCGATGGCACGCAATTCTTGCAGCGTGCCCTCGGCAATGATTTTGCCGTGGTCGATCACACCAATGCGGTTGCAGAGTTCCTCTGCCTCTTCCATGTAATGCGTGGTGTAAAGCACCGATAAGCCGTTCGCATTCAGTTTTTTAACAAGATCCAGAATCAAACGCCGAGACTGCGGGTCGATGCCAACGGTCGGTTCATCGAGGTAAACAATTTTTGGATTGTGCATCAAGCCCGCAGCAATGTTGATGCGGCGTTTCATACCGCCCGAGAACGTGCCGACTTTGTCCTTGGCGCGGTCCAGTAAACCCACATCCTCAAGCAACTCGTCGGCACGAATTCTGAGGCTTTTACCGCCCAGACCGTAAAGTCGCCCAAAAAACAAGAGGTTTTCTCGAGCCGAAAAATCTTCGTACAGCGCAATGTCTTGAGGGACAATGCCAATTCGGTTTTTGACCTGCCCCACGTCGCGCACAATGTCAAAACCGTCAATCACCACGCTGCCGGCGTCGGGTTTTGCCAGACAGGAAAGCACTTTGATGGTGCTGGATTTTCCCGCGCCGTTTGGTCCTAATAAGCCGTAAACCTCGCCAGAAGCGACAGAAAACGATACATCTTCGACTGCAACATAACTACCGTAACGTTTTTGCAGTCCCTTTACCTCGAGCACAAGCACCATCCTGTTATTTGGGTTGAGGGTCGTTTTGAATGATTCATAAGTTTGGGTCACGAGCCGTTTCGAGCCATTATCTTACTGTACGTCGGTATGGTGGTGCGCGGTCAAGATGAGCTTGACGCTGGGCAAATGAGTTTTTAAATTTAACTGACCAAGCTAAAAACCTAAGAAATTCGTTCAGCACAGTACAAACCTCGAGACTTCAAACTAAAGGATTGCTCAATCGCCTTACGCTGGTTTTGTTGCTAGATTCTTAAAAACGTTTTGTAGAATTCAGTCAACAGTTTTCCCCCGAGGAGATACCCAATGAAAGCCAGCCATTTGATCGTTTGTGCCAGCATATTGACGACACTCGCTTATTCACTTGCAGGGGCGAGGAGTTCGTACAGCACTTTGGCGTTTTCTCAGTATCTACTTGAGAAAGATGTCAGCATCACCAAATCGAGTTGCAAATTCTGTCACAGCAACGCCTTTGGCGGAGGGACTTGGAACAAGTTCGGTGCTGCCCTGAAAACCCAGTGGGACGGCGCAGCCAACCGAAAAATTCAAGATGCGCTCTATCTGGTGTTAAAAGAAAACAAAGATTCAGACGCGGATGGTTACAGCGACGCGCTCGAGGTTGTGGCAAAAACCTTACCGGGTGATGCCAAATCCAAACCAAGTGCGACGGTTGTTGAACTCGAGGTGCAACTGAAAAAATTGGGCGGCGTTGAAGCTTTTAAGCCAGTCGTTAAATAGACTCAAGTTTTTACATCTTCTACTTAACTTTCATGCTGCCTCAGACGATATAATTGAATCACCTTGGGCAGGTCGCAAGGTAAGGAGACCCTATGAAACCAGTTCATTTTCTCGCATTTGTTTTGGCAATCGCTGTTGTTGGTGCGCAAGTTTCCAGCGCCCGTAGCACGTACCGTCCAATTGCTTTAAAGCAATTTAAATTCGAGAAGAACGCCGCTGCCAATAAAGCAGGTTGTCAGTTTTGTCATGTCCAAGCTTTTGGTGGCGCTGGCTGGAACGGTTTTGGACAGGCTTTAAAAACCCAATTGGCAACTTCGGCTGGTGTTAACCAAGCTTTGTTTGACCTGTTAAAGAAAAACGCCGATTCGGACAAGGACGGTTACAGCGACGTGCTCGAGGTTGTGGCTGGCACTTTACCTGGCGATGCAGCATCAAAACCAACCGCCAAAGCTGCCGATTTGACCGCCAAACTCAAAAAAATGGGTGGCGTGACCGCCTTCAAACCCTAAATTTTACCCACAGAATTTTAAGCACAGAATTTTAAGCACAGAACAATAGCTTAAACTCGAGTCATGACAGGCTCGAGTTCTCTTTTTTCACCGGGTGCGCCTCTTGCCGAACGGATGCGCCCGCAAACCCTGGATGAGGTTGTCGGGCAGCAGCATCTGGTGGGTGTCGGTAAACCCTTGCGGTTGATGCTTGAGCGAGACCGACTTTCAAGCCTGATCTTTTGGGGTCCGCCCGGCACGGGCAAAACCACGCTCTCGAGGTTGATTGCGCAATCAAGCGGCTCAGAATTTTTTGGACTTTCTGCGGTCGGGGCTGGCGTGAAAGACGTACGCGATGTGACTGAGCACGCCAAGAAAAACCGCGATTACGGACGTAAAACCGTGCTTTTTCTGGACGAGATTCACCGTTTTAACAAAGCCCAACAAGACGCCTTGCTGCCCCACGTCGAAAGCGGCTTGCTGACTTTGATCGGCGCGACCACCGAAAACCCCAGTTTTGAAGTCAACCCCGCGCTTCGTTCCCGCGCCAGAACCCTGAAACTCGAGCCAATCTCGAGTGGGGACATTTTGGGACTGCTCGAGAAAGCATTGGTTGACCCCAGGGGTTTGCCCGGGGTGACTGCCGAACCCGAAGCGCTGGCGGCATTGTCGGTGGCAGTCGATGGCGACGCCCGAAAAGCACTGACCGCGCTCGAGGTTGCCGCCCAGGGTTCAGAAGTGATTACGGTTGCGTCGGTTCGTGAGGCATTGGGCGCTCAAATACCCGCGATGGACAAGGGCGGCGAAGAGTTTTACAACTTAATTTCGGCGCTGCATAAAAGCGTTCGGGCTTCGCACGTGGATGCCAGCCTGTACTGGTTGGCACGCATGATTGCGGGCGGCGCCGATCTTTTGTACCTGGCACGGCGAATCGTGCGTATTGCCGCCGAGGACGTGGGTTTGGCTGACCCCAACGCCCTCAAGCTTTGCGTTGCCGCCTATCAAGCCGTCGATTTTTTGGGATCGCCAGAGGGTGAACTCTTCCTGGCACAAGCCGTGACGTATTTGGCACTCGCCCCCAAAAGCAACAGCGTTTACACCGCCTGGAAAAGCGCCATGCAGCTCGCCAGAGAAGCCCCAAGCTACGGTGTGCCACTGCATTTGCGCAACGCCCCGACGGGGTATATGAAAACCCTAGGGTACGGGCAAGGTTACGCCTATTATTTTGATGATATCGATGGAAGTTTTGCCCAAACCTACCTGCCGAATGAACTCGAGCATCAAGTTTTTTTCGAGCTTGGCAATGAAGGCTGGGAAGAGAAACTCAAAAACCGTCTCGAGGCACTGCGAAAAAAACACCGTTAAAAACGCATTTATTTAGAATTCTATATTATGCTATGCTGGTTTTTTCAGGCAAAAATGCAAACTCGGGTTTAGAATAAAATCTCATACTCGAGGAAACATTCAGGCACGGTATTAACGGCAGCCAAACTCTTCCCGAGGGTGATTAAGGAGACTTATGAAGAAGTTTGTTTTCGCTTCACTGTTGGCACTTGGTACAAGCACCCTTTTGGCAGGTTGCGGACTAATTCCAGCTCAAACCATTGTCAATCCACTTGGTCTTAAAGACGCGGTTCTTACCAGTTCTGTTTTGAGCACAGCTTCTAGTTCGCTATCAACCCGTGTGGCTGGAACTGGAACTGCCAACGTATCAGCAATTTTTGAAGACCAGACAATATCATTACCACTGACTCCAGCAAAAGTTGATATCAATTTGGAACTTGCCAATGCAACAATCTCCCCTGCTTGTGCCGCCGCAGTTGGTCTGACGAATCTTCAAGTGACCTTATCCAACTTCACCGTCGCCCTTTCAGACGGCACGGGAAATACAGCCCGAAATCTTTCTGCCACACTGCCAACATTTAGCTTTAATGTCGATACAAACACTGGTGCAATCAGTAATTTGAACGTCGCTTCTTTAGCCTTCAGCCTGCCAAATGTGGGTCAAGCCATCGCCATCATTACCACAGCGCCAACACCCAACACCGCAAGCATCAACAGCAACATTGCAACCTCACCAGCCTTGCCAGGTTGTACCATTTCGATGAAAATTGGTACTAGCAACGGCATACTCTCATTCTAAGCCACTTTAAAAGAACCTCCGAGGCTCGAGCTTCGGAGGTTTTCTTTCGTCTATGTCCACTTCGGGGTAATCACGTCATCCACTTGCAAGAACAAGAAATGGTCAAAGTAATAATGGATCAAAAGCGCGGACAAAATGACACTGTAAAATGCAAAATAATGCTGCTGCATGGGGTCAGTCGCCCAACTTCCAGTTAAAATCAAAATACCGCGCATTAAAACATACGCCAATCCAGCCCCAAGCGTGAACAAAAAGCACAACCAGTACAAACTACGTCCGTTGCTCGAGACTTTGGCGACAAATTCCGATCCGATCAAACCGCGTTCACTGCGGACACGGTTTAAGAACAAGACCACCGCCAGGTATTGGAACGAATGCCAGACGTTCAAGCCTTGAAACGCCACATCGAGGTTGGCAAGCATCGGGGTTAAGAAAAAAAGGATTGAAGCCAGGGTCATGTGGAGCGTTTTGGGCAGATGAAACAAACCAACTCGAGCCTCCCAGATGGTTTTGACGACAAAAGCCACCAAGCAGACGATGTACGCCCCGAGCGCCAATGGTCCGAGCCAGTCCACCTTAAGAAAATCTGGGAACAATAACGCCCGTCCACCGGTTTCAAACGCGCCAGAGTAATCGTGACCGGGTAACCATGGCCTAGACGTTTCACCGCGGGCGGATGT
>JANLWR010000870.1:0-2575 GCA_031364625.1 Deinococcales bacterium
CAGTACGTGCCCGGTGGACTCTCGAGCATTGCCCAAGACCTGGCACAAAGCATTACCAACAATGGCGGCACGGTGCATTACGCCACCCGCGCCCGCGAGATTCTGACCGAAAAAAGCCGTGTCGTCGGCGTTCAAACCCACGCCCGAGCCTTCAAGTCAGATGTCGTCATCTCGAGCGCACCGGTACCCGATACTTTGGCGCTCTTGGGAACGGCAAAACCAGCCAAGCTCGAGCAAGATTTTCTGGAAAAAGCCGAAATCTGGGGCGCGTTCACACTTTATATCGCCATTCATGAGCACGCACTGCCCAAAGACTTTGGTTGCTTTGAACAGATCACCGATTTTAACGATGCTGGTATCGTTGAGAATTTCTTGGTCAGCACCAGTCCCGCCTGGGACGCCAGCCGCGCACCGCAAGGCTTTCGAGCCATTACCATCAGCACCCACGTTCGAGCCACCGATTGGTTTGACTTACCCGACAGCGATTACAAAGCCAAGAAAGCCGCCTTCGGAGAACGCATCTTGCAGCGCCTCGAGGAACTCTTCCCAGGTTTTCACGCCGGTATCGTTCACCTCGAGATGGGCACACCACGAACCTTTCAAGGTTTTACACTGCACAGCTTTGGACGGGTCGGAGGCATTCCCCAGACCATCTCGAGCGCCAACCTGAATGCGATTCATCACGATTCCGGCGTTGCGGGCTTGTACTTGGCGGGCGAAACCATTTTTCCAGGACAGGGCACACTGGGGGTTGCCGTCAGTGGCTTTAACGCTTACCGCAGCAGTAAAAGACAGCTCATCAAAACCAAGGCGACGGTCAAACGAACGTCGGAAAGGGAATTTCAAGTTGACCTTTAAACCGCCGAACAAAAAATCGTATCCAATCTTCGTGACTCGCACCGCTTCAACGCCACAGGAGGCATTTATGACACTCATTGCCAACAACCGTCCGCATCAGATTCGTTACCGCCGTGGTCAAACGGTCTATTTTGAAGGCGACCCAGCTTTAAGTTTGTTTAAAGTCGAAACGGGTTTGGTACGGATTGCCAAGCTGACCCCCAAAGGTCGGGTGTTGACCGTGCGCCACGTCCTGCCCGGTGATTACTTCGGCGAGGAGGCTTTCAACGGAATGCTGCGCGATCATCAAGTCGAAGCCTTGACTGACGCCACCTTATCCAGCCTCGACCCAAACGGCATCAATGTCGAAAACCTGCAATCGGTCACGCGCAGCCTGTCCGATCAACTGCAACGCGTGATGGCATACGAATACCATTTGCAAATTGGCGACCTTCGTCAACGTGTGGCGCGGTATTTGATCCAACTCGCCGCGACGCCACTCGGTGGTATTGACGAACAGGGTCATCCATTTGTCCGTGCGACCCACGAACTGATCGCCGAGGGCACAAGCAGCACCCGTGAAAGCGTCAGTAAAATCATCACCGAACTGCGCAGCGACCATTTGGTGCAAAGCGGTTACAGGCGTATCACACTCTTAAACGTGGCGATCCTCGAGCAACTTTCAGAAGCCACCGACCTCGACAACGACGATTGAACAATCCAGCAAGCTTCAACCAGCAATCAACAAGATGTTTTATAGTGTCTCGAGGTTAAATTAAACTCGAGACATTCTTTTGGGGGGTCATCATGAAAGTGCTTGTCACAGGATCAACGGGTTATGTCGGACATTACGTCGTGAAAGCGCTGCTTGCGGCTGGGCACAGCGTGGTCAGCGTCAGCCGAGACGCGGGTAAAACCAAAACCGCCTCGGGCGCAAAACTCGAGGTGTTTGGCAACGTTGAATACCGCATGGGCGATGTCAGCAATGGCAACGGTTTGAAAGAAGCCATGAACGGCGTCGAAGCCGTGGTGCATCTGGTCGGCATCATTGCCGAAAAGGGTTTGCAAACCTTTTCCCGCGTTCACGTGGACGGCACGCGCAACGTGCTCGAGGCTACCAAAGCCGCCGGCGTCAAACGTTATTTGCACATGAGCGCCCTTGGTGCAAGTAGCAATGCCGTCAGCGGTTACTCGAGCAGCAAATTTCAAGCCGAGGAACTGGTTCGGGCATCAGGTTTGGATTGGACGATTTTTAGACCCAGTTTGGTCTTTGGGGTTGGTGACGACTTTTTCGGGCATGTTTTAAAGAATCTGGTGTCTCAAGCGCCGATTGTGCCGCAAATTGGGGACGGCATGTTTTTGTTTAGACCAATTTGGGTGGGAGATGTCGCTGCGAGTTTTAAACAGTCGCTCGAGAAACCTGACACCATCGGCAAAATTTTTGATCTGGTCGGACCAAAAGAATTTAGCTTCAAAGAACTTTCAGCTTTGATGCAAACCGTGCTGGGCTTAAAAAAACCTGTCGTTGCCGTGCCACTGCCGATCATGGACATCATGGTTCCGATCATGAACATTGTGCCAGCCATTGCCCCAATCACCAAAGACCAGTACGCCATGATGAAAGCCGGCAATACGGGCAACCCAGAGATCATGAACCAAAATTTTAAACTCGAGCAACGCAAACTCGAGACTGAATTGCCCAGCATTCTCGGCAAATAACCAATCATGGTTTTCATCT
>JANLWR010000934.1:0-12018 GCA_031364625.1 Deinococcales bacterium
GTCATGACCGCCACCGTGTCCGACATGCTGACTTTCTTGGGGTCAATCACACCAGCCCGCCGTCCAAGGCGCTGAATATGAATCCGATCCGCAATTTCAAACACGTGCGGCATGTTGTGCGAAATGATAATCACGGGCAAGCCCTTGTCGCGGATGTTGCGGATCAACTCGAGCACCATGTTGCCCTCTTTGACGCCCAAAGCTGCCGTGGGTTCGTCGAGGATAATCACGTGCCGTGCGAACGCCGCACTGCGAGCCACCGCCACGCCTTGACGTTGACCACCCGAGAGCGTTTCGACGGATTGCTGCATGCTGCGAATCCCGATTTTTAAATCCTGCATGTGTCTGTTGGCTTCTTGCAGCATTTTTTTCTTGTCGATCAACCTAAAAAACTTGCTTAAAAAACCTGGGCGCAGAATCTCGCGTCCCAAGAAAAGATTCTCGGCAATCGTCATGGCAGGAGCAACCGCCAAGTCTTGATAGACGGTTTCGATGCCCTGACGACGCGCATCGATTGGGCTGTGAAAATGTACGGTTTTACCGTCGAGCATGATCTCGCCGGAATCGGGAATGGTTGCGCCCGAAAGCACTTTAATTAGGCTTGATTTTCCCGCGCCATTGTCACCGATCACCGCCAGAATTTCACCGTCGAGCAACTCGAAATCTGCCCCGTCAAGCGCGGTGACTTGTCCGTAACGTTTGGAAATATTTTTGGCTTGCATCACAATTTTAGGATTGTTCATGGTTTTATCCTTTAAGCCTTGCGCTTCGAGAGTTGATCGGCGGTCACAGCCAGAATCACCAGCACGCCTGTAATCCATCGTTGGTTGATGCTGGGAACGCCCGTCAAGGTCAGACCGTTGTTCAAAACACCAATGATGATCGCGCCAAGCAGCGTACCGAAGATCATGCCGCGTCCACCGAACAAGCTCGTGCCACCCAGCACGACTGCCGTAATCGAGTCGAGATTTTCGGTTTGACCCGCGTTCGGGTCGCCCACGCCAGTCCGTGACACCAACAACCAGGCGGCAATGCCGTAAATCAGACCCGCCACAGTGT
The DNA here is from genome assembly GCA_031364625.1 of Deinococcales bacterium. Taxonomy (GTDB): domain Bacteria; phylum Deinococcota; class Deinococci; order Deinococcales; family JAAFIG01; genus JANXTZ01. The sequence goes on from JANLWR010000934.1 coordinate 1,060, forward strand.
AGACAACCAGCAACACCCTTTGGGTTGGAATGCCCGTCAAGCGTGCGGCTTCTGGGCTGTTTCCAACGGCGTATAAGTGCCTTCCTGGGGCGGTTTCGGTCAAGAACAACCAAGTGCCAACAAACAATGCGATCATCAAAATAACGCCAAAAGCGATTGAAGTGTCACCAATTTTAAAAGTGTTGCCAAAGAACAACAACGCGCCCGGCGGCACGACAATGGTTGCCGATTTCGAGTAAATCAAAGTTAACGCCGAGGCAATGTTGAGCATACCGAGCGTCACAATAAAAGGTGGCAATTTAATGCGGGTAATCAGTAATCCATTGACAAAACCAAAAAGTGTGGTCGCAGCCAAACCAGCCAAAATGGCAAGCATTGGCGGCACACCGTAATCTTGGGCAAATTTGGTCATGACAATCGAACCGAACGCCATAATCACACCGCAAGACAAGTCAATACCCGAAGTTAAAATAATCAGGGTTTGACCAATGCCCAAAACACCAACCACCATGACCTGCTGAATGATGACACTAAAGTTAGAACCCGTAAAAAAACGCGGTGACAACACACCAAACAAAATCATGATCAGAATAAGCGCAATCAGTGGTCCAAGAACAGTCAAGCTTGGTAGCTGCTCGAGGAAACTTTTTTTGGGTTGAATACTGGCTGGTTGGGTCATGTTGGGCATCCTTTACAAGAAAAAATTTTAAGAATGTGTTGCTCGAGAAGCTTTGAGCAACGCGGCAGGGATTTTAAAATCTTGTGTTGTGTTTTAAAAATAGTAGCACTCGAGTGAACGTTTTGGTATCTCGAGTTTAGAAGTTGGTTTGAAGCCTTAAGTAAAGGCGAGACATTCCGCGAGGAGGTTGCGGGTGTTTCTCGCCTTTACGACGTGCTAAGAGGACTTGTTAATTAGAGGGCTTAGTTGCCCCAGCAGTTGGCAAGACCGAACTTGACATCTTTGCTGCCAATGCCCGAACGTGCTTTTTTGGCGATCAAGGTCACGCCAGTATCAACGTATCCAATGGCTTTGACACCAGTCTTGGCGTATTTGACGCCTGCGGCGACGCCCAAGGCTGCCATTTTCAGTGGGTATTGTTGGCTGGTTGCGGCGATCACGCCAGCGTCAACGTTGCGAACGCCTGCACAGCCACCGTCAACTGAAACAATGGTCACGCCTTTTTCTTTGCCTGCGGCTTTAAGGGCTTGGTAAGCGCCTGCGGCGGCTGGTTCGTTGATGGTGTAGACAAGGTTGATGCCTGGGTCTTTTTGCAAGCAGTTTTCCATGGCGGTTTGACCTTTGGCTTGGTCGCCGAAGGTGTCTGCGGCACAAACAACTTGTGGTCCGGTGGCAAGGTCTTCGGTGTCTGCGGTCACGCCGGCAACGCCAAAGCCGTCCAGGAAGCCGTTGTGACGGGCAATACCGACTGGATGTCCTGGGAACAGGTCGAGCATGGCAATCTTGACTTTTTTGCCCTTCAGTGCCGAAGCGGCGTATTCACCGATCAAGATGCCCGCTTTGTAGTTGTTGGTGGCGAACAATGCGTCTACGGCTTCGGCTGGTTCGGTTGGGCTGTCCAGCGCAATGATCATGACGCCTGCGGCGCGGGCTTTAGCGATGGCTGGCACGATGGCTTTGGAATCCGAAGGGGTGATCAAAATGGTTTGCGCACCGGCGGCGACCATGTTTTCGATGGCGGTGACTTGACCGGCGTTGTCGCCGTCAATTTTACCTGCTGCCGAAAGGAACTTTGCGCCGCTGGCGTCGGCTTGCTTTTGAGCGCCCTCTTTCATTTTAACGAAAAATGGGTTGGTTTCGGTTTTGGTGATCAAACCAATGATTGGTGATTTGCCTTGAGCCACGGCAAAGCCGAGGGCGGTCAGTGCGCCGAGTCCAAGAAGTGCAATTGCTGATTTACGCATGGTGGTACTCCTAAAGTTGAAAGAGGGCTTAGGGTCAAAAACCAGTGTGAATGCTTGCGAGATAACCTCCTTTTTACCTGACAAGAATTCGTTACTGCGGCAACCAAAAACGGTTGGAAAAAAGTCAAAAGAAAACGCACTAGCCCTAAATTTTTCGTGGTGGTGCGGTGGATTCACGATTGATAAAATTGGTGGCAAGGCGCACGCTGCTGGCATTCGGGGGTTTGTGTCGCTCGAGCAAGCCCAGTAAGGTTTCGCAAGCCAGATAACCGAGGTCGTAAGCGGGTTGTGAAACCACGCTCAAAGCGGGGTGCATGGTCATTGCCCAGCGCGAATCGTCAAAACCAACAATTGATATGTCTTCTGGAATGCTTAAACCCAGCGCTCGAGTGGCAAGCACCGCCCCGATGGTCATTTCGTTGTTGCCAACGAACAGAGCGGTTGGGCGTTGTTTGATGGGTTTTGAGAGCAGTTTGTGCGCTGCACTCCGTCCACCGTCTTCACGGTGATGACCTGCCAGCACGAGGTCTTCGCGGTACGGAATTTTGGCGTGCGCCAGTGCTTCGCGGTAGCCTTGGTGTCGTTCGACGGCGGTTGAGATTGCAAAATCTCCAACGATCATGGCAATGCGTTTGTGTCCTAAGCCAATCAGGTGGTTGATGGCAAGCGTTGTGCCGCCAATATTGTCCACCATGACGGTGTGCGCATTTTTAAGACCACTGGCACGATCCAGTTCGATGGTTGGTAAGTTCGGTACGAGCTTGAGGTTGGTTTTCGCGCCAGGTGTTGGCACAATAATCAAACCTTGTGGCATGTGTCCACGCAGACTCTCGAGCGCCCGACGTTCTTTGTCGGCTTCTTCGTCGGAATTAAACAAGAACACGGTGTAATCACTTTTCGCGGCAGCATCTTGAATGCCTTTGGCAAGCATTGCCTGCCCTGGGTTAAGGATGTCCGAGATGATCGCACCAATGGTGCGACTTTTGCCTTTGCGCAAACCGCTCGCCAGGTGGTTTGGCTGATAGCCGAGTTCCTCTGCGGCTTGCAACACACGGTTGCGGGTGTCCACTGCGACTTTATCGGGGCGTGAGAGCGCCCGTGATGCCGTTGCCGAAGAAACCTGTGCGAGTTTTGCCACCGCCTCGAGTCCGATCATCTGAAAACGATTACATCCTTTCAAAATCAAGTAAAGCATGTCTCTGACTTATATAGCTCGAGACGTTATGGAACATTATGACTTCTTACGACTTGATTACTGCAAACGATTACATTGGCGTTTTGGTAGTTTGCCACACCAACGGCAGATTGTCAATAGTTGATTTTAAATCCAAAAAACGCCGTGTCGAACAGTGTTTTTTGCTAGCACTCGAGGTACACGGTGTTGGTGATTGTGTTTTGAATTGAGGCTTTAAATGAAGCTCGAGACTGCAATATTATTTTGGTTTTGCAAGACTTTGAAAATGATGTTCAAAAAAGCATCTGGTGGACGTAAAATATTCCAAAGAAAGCGGGAATTCTTGAGGTCAAACAACCTGTTCTGGCTCGAGCTTGGTTTGCAAAGATTGCCCTTCAATTGCCGCTTTCTCGAGTTTCCACATGGCGCTTGAAGCGAGTGCGATCAAGCACACCAGCGTTGATAGAATGCCGCCGCCAATAAACACGCTGCGCACACCGAAAGCTTCGCCGAGCGGGGCGGCAATCGCCAGCCCGACAGGTCCAGCCAAGCCCATGATGGTGGACAATAATGACAGCACGCGCCCTTGCATGTGGTTTGGCACAACGGTTTGCAGCACGGCTGTCATCGGGGCGTTGCCGATGGAAAAGGTTAAACCGCTGACCGTCCACCAAACGATAGCCAGCCAAAAAGCATTGCTGCCAGCCAGTGCGGTCAGTGCAATTGTGCCGCACGAAACTGCAAACGACACCAGCAGTACCAATATCGGGCGTTTGCCTGGAAAAATGCTAATCAAAATTCCGCCCACAATCATGCCCACGCCAGAAATACCTTCCATCAAAGCAACTTGATTAACGCCCAAACCAAAGTGTTGCTTGACCAGCAAGGGCGTTAATGAAAAGGTCGGCATCAGGGTCAAAATTACCAAACCTAAAATGCCGTACAACGTCAGCAAACCGCGATCCCTGGCAACAAAGCGCACGCCTTCTTTAAAATCATTCCAGACGCTCGAGGTTTTGTTCTGGGTTTCTTTGGGTTGAGGTATGGCATAAAACAACAGTGGCGCGATGCCCAAAATGGCGGTCACAACATCGATCATCAATGCGCCTTGAAAGGGCAACCAAGCCAGCGCCAGTGCGCCCAATGGTGCGGCGGCAATCGTCATGATGCCTTGCAGACTCTGGTTGAGTCCTGCCACTCGAGGCAGCCAGGATTGTGGCACGAGGTTGGCGGTGCTGGCGGCGGCTGCTGGGCTTTGGAAGGCTTGCATACTGCTGCGAATGAACATCAGAATGTAAATGTGCCAGAGTTGCACGGTGTTGCTCGAGAAGAGTAAAACCAGCGCGATCATGCAGAGCGCTGTGATGCCATCCGTGACCATCATGATGGTGCGGCGCGGCAGTCGGTCAGCCAGCGTGCCGCCGAGGGGTCCCAGCAGGGCTTGTGGCAGCAATGCCATGACGCCTGCAATGGCGAGGGCGCTGGCGGAGTTGGTGCTGCTGGTGATCCACCACAGCAGCACAAATTGCGTCAAACTGCTGCCGATTAAAGACAGCGCTTGCCCAAGCCAGATGCTCCAAAAGCGTGGTTGCCACTGGCTTGAGGGGTCAATACTAAGTTCTGAAGTGGTGCTGGGGTTCATGATCTGACCTCGAGTTTGACAAAGCGCTGCAAGAAGAATAACGGGTAAATTATCAGGTAGAGGTTCGGAATCCACCAGGTTGGGTCAAAGTCCCTGCGAATCATCCAGAAGGCAATCGCGTTTAGACCTGAACTAAAGGTTAGTACAAGCGAAATGAGCGCCAACGAACGCCAAAGCTCGAGTTTTTTGGTGTATGCCCAAAGCGCGGCAAGCCCCGTTGCACTGATTGCCAAATCGAGTGGTAAAAACGACCAGTTCCAGGCGGTCAGAATTGGGTTGGTGTAATCCTGAAACAAGTATTGCGCTGGAATCAAATGCAGTGCCGTAATGAACCAGTAGGCAATAAATCCAAGGTCGGTGAACCAAAAAAATGCTTTCAAGTTGTTCACTTGGTCAACTCCAATAATTCTTTTAATAAGCTCGAGCGGCGGGGTTCTTCGATCACTTCGATTCCCAGCAATTCTGAAAACCAAAGTCCGTCGCAAGCCAAGCGAATCAATGTCGCTCGAGCCTCAATAAGTCCGTCTTTGGAAAATTGTTGTTCGATAAACGCGAACTCTTGGCGCAGTTGGTCGATCAATTCTGGAAAATGAACGATCACATTTGCCAGCGCATTGGTCAACTCGAGTTCGCCCGGTTCGGGTTCAAAACTGGCGCGAATGTACGCCCGCGCAAATCGTCCACGTTTGCGTTTGGGTTTCAACTCGAGCGCGGCTTGCAAGCGCAGTTCAAAAGTTTGCGTCAGTTGGGTCATCAAACCGCTTAGAAGCTCGAGTTTGGTTGGGAAGTGATGCAGCAACCCGCCCTTGCTGACGTTCGCAGTTTGTGCCACCTGCTCGAGTGTGAATTGCGTGTTGCCGCTGGCAATCACGATTTGCGCGGCGGCTTGAAGGAGTTTTTCTTTGGTTTCGATGGGTGATTTTTTCGCCATTTTTTACCGTCCAGTTAGACGGTTTAAGATACCGTCTGATTGGACGGTTTGTCAAGTCGAAAAAAGCGCTGGATTTCTCCAACGCTTTTTGTCAATTTTGAAACTCGAGCAGCACGCCCCCCAAATCAAATGAGAATGTACATGGCAAGTAAAATCACACCAGGCACACCAAAGACAATCGGAATTGAAGTCACAATATTCGCTTGCCTATGCTTTTTTTGTCGCCATAAAATCCAAGCCGCCACAATACAAACCAGCAGCACCACAGGGTAACTGGCGACCAAAAAAAACGGTTTGGAAAGCAACGTTTCACCCGAAGTATTTAAAGCCGATCCCAAGGCAACCGCACCGATGTACAAAAACCACGGCAACATTGCCAAAACACCAATCACCTGCGAAACGATCAACCAAACCACGGATTCTTTTTTAACTTCCATTCAACGTATTCCCTTCAAGACTCGAGCGAACATTTACTTCATGTCAAGCCTATTTCATGTCAACCCCTATTTCATGTCAACACTGACATCCTCGAGCGTTTCATTGCCCGCCCAGTCGGTCGCGCCAACCAAAACGCTGTAGGCTCCTGCGGGTACTTTAGCGAAACCGGCTTTCAGTTTTGTCACACCACCTTTTGGCACAACAAGCTTGATGCCGGTTTTGGCATACGTGTAATCGTCTTTGGTGTCATCAATTTGCAAGAATTCAAACTCGAGCTTGCCGCCCGCCAGCAAGTCCATCTCTCGAGGTGAAGTTCCAGAATCGTCTAGGGCGCTAATGAATTCCATGCTTTCGGAATCGAGTTGGATAATCACATCTTGGGCTTCTGTGTCGCCCGGTGCGGTGTACAAGGCACTGGCGGTCAGCACCACATCGTCGGTTTCTTGGTAAAAGCCTGGGAACAAACTGCGGTTTTTGCCGTCGGTCACGTAAACCAAACGACCATCCCATTGGGTGTCGTACTCGCCAGGGTCGGCGGCTTCGTAAAATAAATCACCGTACAAATTGAACACGCTGTCGTTCACCGAACGCCCCACCGAGGCGTAAACGGCTTCCAAATCTTTATCGGCAACTTTAAACGAAATCAGCGTCGGGACTTTCTCTGTCGGGTTGACATCGTTTTGCGTGTCGGTAATCTCGAGCGTCGGCGCGTCTTTGTTGTCTGCGACCTCACCAAACCACAATGTCAAGAAATCATCCCAACCACTGCCCACGCTCGAGCCGAGTTTGTTGTACGCCTGCATCGTGGCTTCATCTGGCAGTTTGCTGCGGTCTGCGGGCATCCAAACGCTCAAACCACGCGCACTTTTGTTCGACTGCCCGAGAGACTTGGCGAACACCAACTTGTCGATGCTCGAGAGAACATTTTTTGCCGCGTTGCGCACTTCGCTGCTCGAGGATTTGGCTAAAAATAAACCTGCCAGATCGCCCAAATCCACGTAGGGACGCGGAGCTTTGGGTTCTTCGGGACTGATGCTGTACTCGGTGACTTTGGAGCGCAAGCTCGAGAGTGCCTCGGATTCGTCCTGCCAATCGGCTTGCAAACTGGTGTTTAAGACTTTCACGGCAGATAAGACGTTGCCGAATTGCGTGGTGTCATAGGCTGCGTGGGCGCGATACCGCAAATCGGCTTCGTCTTCGTTGTGATGCGCCGCCCAAGTGGCAACTTCGCGTTTGCCAAACTCGAGCACGCTGACGCTCGGGTTCTTTTGCAAGTATCCCAGCGCCGCGTTGTAATCCCAACCCGCGCCGTAATCAATTTCCGGGTCGGCAATATAGAGTCTTGTCAAGTCCGCGAATTGTCCCAGCACCTCGAGACCACCCATGAGACACGTGTCAAACGCCAGAAAGTCCAATTTTTTAACGCCAGTTGAAACCATCGCCGATTGAATCGCGCCTCTCATGTCAAAAATATTCATGCCGTTCTCGCCGTTTGATTCGTCGCCGCCAAAGCCACCGTCCCACTGTCCGCCGTGATCCCACATGATCACGCCGTAACGTTGTGCAGGAAAGCTGCGGACGCCCCATTGCAAGAAACTCGAGAGCACTTTTGGATCGTCAGAATTTTGTTCTGGCAGCTTTTGTCTGACTTCCAAATCACCTTTTTTCACCACACCACGAATGCCGCCCGCCACCGACGCACGATCCCACTGGACGACAATGTTAAAACCTTGTTTTGAGCCAACCGCTTCCATCTCTTCCAAGTCTTCCAAGCTCGAGCTTTCAAGGTTGTTGTCGCCGTGCAAGTACACCAGAATCGTCCAAGAGTTTGGGGCTGCCTGTTGAAGCTCGAGTTTTTTCGGTGTGAGCGTACTCAACTCGTTTGGCAGTGTAAAAAGCGTGTTGGCTTGGGCGGTGCTCGCCAGGATTGCCAAACCGAGTAAAACCGTTATTTTGCTGAGTAATTTCATGTTGCCCCCTCGAGCATTTTCCCAAATGTTGATTGCTCCAAAAGCCTACCTCATTATGTCTTCATGACATGGAAGACTTCAGCACTGTAATTGCTCGAGGGTTGAAACCATCAATTTCAACTTCGTTCCCAGACGATTAAATCGTCACCCTCTTCAGCATCGAACCGCGTCCCAACCCGCACAAAGCCAAGTTTTTCGAGCAGCCGATTTGATGCCAGATTTGTCACCAAAGCTGCGGCGCTCACACGTTTTGCAAACCCAGACTCGAGCGCCCAATTGACCAGCGCCCCCACGGCTTCGCTGCCATAACCCAAGTGGTGATGCGTGGCATTCAAGCCGTAACCAATTTCGACACTGCCATCGGTATCGGGCTGCCCCTTAAACCCTACCTGCCCAATTGCCAGACGCTCGAGTTTGTGAATCACGCAGCCGCCAGGTTGATTGCTCGGATGTCCGTGAAGCTCGACATGCGCCGCCCAGGATTTAAAAAAACCGAGCGCATCACCAGGGTATTCGGGCGGGAAAGTCACCTCGAGATTTAATTCTGGTACAAATGCCGTGAAATGATCTTTTAGAAGTCGCGTTTTCATGACCTCGAGCGGTGGGTGAATCAAAAAAAGTCGCGGCGTTTCCAAAATCATAAAATCACTTTAGCCTGTTAAACTTCTTTCACGGAGGAAAACTGATGATTCAACTGACCAGCAAAGTCGCGCTGATTACTGGCGCGGCAGGGGAGATCGGCTCGGCAACCGCACGTTTAATGGCTTCCAGGGGTGCAAATTTGGTTTTAACGGATTTAAAACTCGAGTCACTGCAAAACTTAAAAACCGAACTCGAAACGGGTGGCGCAAAAGTCCTGACCCTCGCGCACGATGTCAGCCTCGAGCCAGACTGGATGCACGTGATCGAAAGTGTTAAAACACATTTTGGCGGTTTGCAGGTCTTGGTCAACAACGCAGGCATCGGCGGCGCTCCCGCCAGCATTCCAAATTACCCACTCGAGTCATTTCAGCAAGTCATGAACATCAACGTCACAGGCGTTTTTCTCGGCATGAAACACGCCATTCCCCTGATGCTCGAGTCACAACCCGTTGCCGCCAGCATCGTTAACATCTCGAGCGTCGCCGGAGTCATCGGCGCACCAGGCATGATCGCCTACAACGCCAGCAAACACGCCGTGATCGGTTTAACGAGGGGTGGCGCTGCCGAATGGTCGCGCAAAGGCATTCGGGTCAACAGCGTCAACCCAGGACCACTCGACTCGAGCATGATGCGCGGCTTTGACGACAGCCTGAAACCAGGGCAGGGCGAAACGGTACGCGCAAACCTCGAGCATATTATTCCGCTACGGCGTTACGGAAAACCCAATGAGATTGCCGAAGTGATCGCGTTTCTGGCATCCGACGCCGCCAGTTTGGTGACGGGCGCGGTCTACCTCGCCGACGGAGGACTTTCCGCCGTTTAAACTCGAGTTCCAGTCTCTTGGGGTTGCACTCTAAACCGAACCTGTGCCTTTTGCCGCAATTTCGCAATCTCGAGCGCCCGATCTTTGGGGCTTGCGTTCGTCACCAACGAATCCAACAAGGTTTTGGCAATCGCTGCGGTTTGCTCCACCGCCAAATCAAACGCCGCCTCATTCGCTTTGGAAGGCTTGGTAAAACCACTGATTTTTCGCACGAATTGCAGCGCGGCAGCTTCGATTTCGTCGCTCGAGGCGGCGGGTTGGAAGTTGAACAAGGGTTTGATGTTACGGCACATGATCGACCTCTTTCAATTTGCATGAAATGCTCGAGTGTTACGAATACCAATCAAGTACAAGCAGTACAGCACAAGCATGACCAAATCAATCAAAATGACAACACCCGCTTGAGAGTTTAAAAACCCTTGACCATAAGTCAGCACCAGCACAATAAACACCAGTTTGCTGATGCCAGCAAAGGTCAAAATCAATGGACGCTGTGCTGCATGGAACGCTCCGTAGATCAAAAACCCACCAACGAGGGTAATCAACGCGCCCCAATTTCTGACAACAATTTCGGCAAGCGGTCCCTCGAGCGAAGTTCCAAACATCGAATTTAACGCCGCTTGAGGCATGAATGCTGCGTAAATCATGGTGCAGGTCAGTATGCCAGAGACGATCATGACCCATTTCATATTACCAACAAGCCAATTCATAAGGTCTCCAATTCCAGGGGTTTAACTGCGTAGATTTATTGTATATCGAACTCGAGTTTGTTGTGACTGACTCGAGATTTAGAAGTTGCTATCTATTGTTAATTTGCTTCTTGATCGAGCAAAGGCTGCCGCTTTCGGAAATATTCGCTGGCTGCTTCCTCCCAAGTCCAAATGCCGTCCGTTGTTGGGTAAATAAGTTGTAACACTCGAAAGTTTTTACCTTGGTACAACCAAATATTCTGACCAAAGTATTCATCGTAATGCGATGGATGAACTGCCCGAAGTTGACAATCAAAGCCACCAATAAAACCAGAAACCATCATTCCAGCCTCGAGTTTTTCGCCTTTTTTGACACGATTATTGTACTCGTTGACGATAAAATGCGCCAAAGGTTGCTTCAGTCCAATGACCACAATTTCTGGAGCGCCGGTGGTTTTTGTAATGCCCACCGAATACGCAAACGGCGGCAATTCATCCTCTTCAAGCACATGAATGACATGACAGCCGAACTCTTCAATATCATCGAGGACTTTCTGGTCACTGGCATCCATTTGAACTCCTTTTCATGGCAGTATTTTACTTTATAATCTCCCATGAACCTCGAGCATCAAAACCAAATCTCAATCGAACTTTTAAACGCATCCAACAGCCTCGAGCATCTCCCTGCGCTAGTTGAAATCTTGCAAGACGGCATCAATTCTGGTGC
>JANLWR010000942.1:0-1630 GCA_031364625.1 Deinococcales bacterium
CCAAAAGAACAAACAAAAAATTCGAGGTCACACCCTGGTCTGGCACGAACAACTGCCCAATTGGGTACTGCAAATTTCCAACCGCGATACCATGTTGGCTGCTCTAAAAGACCACATTCAGACGCAAGTCAAGCACTTCAAAGGACAGATTGACTCTTGGGATGTCATCAACGAAGCCATTAGCGACAGTGGCGGCTTGCGGAGCACGCCTTTTTTAAAAACCATTGGAAAGGATTATTTCGAGCTTGCCTTTCGCTGGGCGCACGAAGCCGACAGAAACGCCAAACTGTTTTACAACGATTACAACACCGACGGCATCAACCAAAAATCGGACGACGTTTACGCCCTGGTGAGAGACCTGAAAGCCAAAGGCGTACCGATTGACGGCGTGGGATTCCAAGCCCATATTGACACTGGATTTAACGTGGTCAGTCAAAGGGTGCTCGAGAATTACCAGCGTTTCCGCGACCTGGGTTTGGAAGTGCAGATCACCGAGTTGGACGTGCAAAGCAACTCGGGTTTTCCTGCCAGTGAACACCTGACGCGTCAAGCCAAAGTCTACGCCGACATGCTCGAGACTTGCTTAACGGTGAAATGTTCGGCATTTATGATGTGGGGACTCACCGATGCGCACTCGTGGCGGGCGAGCAAATCACCACTGATTTTTGACGGCAATTACGCGCCCAAACCAGCTTATGACGCCCTCAAACGTGTGCTTCAAGCCGCCAAATAAATTTTACCGGGAGAACCATCAATGACCACCCTCACCCAACCCCAAGCGCACACCGTCAAAACACTCGAGCCTTCAACACTCATTCAAAACCCAGTCCTGCGCGGCTTTAACCCAGACCCAAGCATCCTGCGGGTTGACGCAGATTACTACATTGCCACCAGCACTTTTGAATGGTTTCCTGGCGTGCAAATTCATCACTCGAGGGACTTGGTGAACTGGCGCGTTCTGACCCAACCGCTGTCCCGAGTCTCGCAACTGGACATGCGCGGCAATGGCGATTCTGGCGGAATTTGGGCACCATGTTTAAGTTATGACAACGGCACGTTTTACCTGATTTACACCGATGTCAAAGCCTTTGGTATGCACGCCCCGTTTAAAGACACACACAATTATTTGGTGACCGCCAGCAATATTGAAGGTCCTTGGTCAGAACCAGTTTATTTAAACTCGAGCGGCTTTGACCCGAGTTTGTTTCATGACAGCGACGGGCGTAAATGGTTTTTGAACATGGTCTGGGATCACCGGCAAGGCAAAAACGCATTTGGTGGAATTTACCTGCAAGAATTTGATTCGGTTGCGCAAAAACTGGTTGGTGCAATCAAGAATATTTTTAAAGGCTCAGCCATTGGCGTCACCGAAGGTCCACACGTTTACCAACATGGTGGCTGGTATTACCTGTTAACCGCCGAGGGTGGCACAACGTATGAACACGCCGCGACCCTGGCACGATCAAAACACCTCAAAGGACCATACGAGATTCACCCGCAAAACCCCCTGTTGACCAGTTCTGGACACCCCGAACTCGAGCTTCAAAAATCTGGTCATGCCAGCATCGTGCAAACCCAAAACGGCGAATGGTACATCGTACACCTCTGCGGTAGACCGCTCAGTCCAGGA
>JANLWR010000882.1:0-1984 GCA_031364625.1 Deinococcales bacterium
GATCCTGCCGCCAGCGCCTTTGAAACCCAAGTCATTCCACAAGCCACCTTCGTCCGCTCGAGTGCGCTGCTCTCGAGTGTCGGACAGGGCAGTTCGATTATTGGTCCGGCGTTGGGCGGTGTGGCTTACGATGCCTTTGGCGTGACCGCAACCTATGTCATCATCGCTGTGCTGCTCGGGCTTTCCTGGTTGTGCATCGCCAGTCTTCGCAGCAAACCCGTGCCCATTCAAGATGAGACTGAAAATATCTGGCAGAGTATTTCTGAAGGGGTGCGTTACGTTTTCGCCAATCAAGTGCTGGTCGGTTCGATGGCGCTGGATTTGATTGCGGTCTTGTTCGGCGGTGCGGTGGCATTGCTGCCCGTGTTCGCCAACGACATTTTGCACGTCGGCGCTGGCGGTCTGGGTTTGCTGAGCGCCGCGACCTCCATCGGCACGTTGCTGACCATGCTGATTGCCACCCGTTACCCACCAACCCGCATGGCAGGACGCAACCTGCTGCTGGCAGTCGCAGGTTTTGGCTGCTCCATTATTCTGTTTGCCCTCTCGAGAAACCTCTGGCTGTCGATGTTTGCCCTGGCACTTTCGGGCGCGTTTGACGGGGTTAGCATGATTATTCGCAGCGCCATCCAACGCGTCATGTCCCCAGAGCACATGCGCGGCAGAATCGCCGCCGTGACCTGGATTTTTATCGGCTCGAGCAACGAGATTGGCGCGTTTGAAAGTGGTTTTGCCGCCAGTCTGCTGGGGGTTGTGCGCAGCGTTTGGATCGGTGGACTGGTCACGCTGGGCGTGGTGGCAGGCAGTGCGATTCTCGCGCCGAAACTCCGAACCTTGCGACTCGAGGATGACGGTAAAATATCGTCTTAAGTCTTGAATGCTCGAGCCACAGGCAAGTACAACAGCAAGGTTGCAAATGTTCCAAACGTCAGCACGCCAAACGCCACCTTAAAACCAGCCGGCTCGAGGATCAAAGGGTTGCTCGAGAACGCGCCGACGATCAGACCGATCAACCATTGCAGAACAAACGTGCCGCCAATGCCAAACATGTTGGTAAAGGTTGTGACCCGACCCGTCAAGCCAAGCGGGTACAAACTTTTGGCGTGCGAGAGCAACAACAAATTGCTGGTTCCAAACGCGCCGTACAAAAAATAAATCGGATACATCAAAACCAGTGGTGCTTGGAGGGCAAAGGCAAGTTGGCAGCAACAAAAACCGAAGATTCCAAAGACCGCCACTCGAGCAATCCCCAGACGATCACCCAACCAACCGCTCAGCAAGTATCCCGCAGCCGTTCCCAAGCCCATGATGGTAAGAAGCACACCAGCACCGCTCTTGTCCAAACCGTAAACGCTCGAGAGGAAACGTTCGCCGCCCCACAAGGTTTGCACGCTGAGCAAACCGCCAGCCGTAAAAAAATTGACCAAACAGATGCGCAGCAAACTCGAGTCCAGTTTGAATTTTTGACTCGAGGTTGATATCAGCTTGGGCGGCTTCCAATCACGCGGCGCGTTTCGCACAAATGCCGCGATCAAAACTGCGCTGAAAGCCGTCAATCCCGCGCCGTAAACAAAGACTGAACGCCAACCCGAAACGCTCGAGAGCCAAGCCAGCGGCGAGGCGGCAAACAAAGCGCCAAACGTTCCCAAAGCCATCAGAGCGCCCGTAACCGTGGCATTTTGAGCGGCTGGAAACCAAAAGCCAAAACTCTTAAACGCCACCATCAAACTGCCCGCCAAACCAAGCCCCAACAACATTCTGGCGGCGGCGAGCAGAACAAGACTGTGAGCAACACTGAACAACAAACTCCCCAAGACCGCTATGCCAAGCAAGACGGGCTGCACGGCTCGAGTGCCAAAACGATCCAATGCCAGCCCAATCGGGATTTGTCCAGCGGCAAATGCAAGATAAAACAAACTCGTCATCAAGCCCAGATCGCCAGGTGAAAGGTTTAATTCACGGGTTAAATCGGGCGCAATAACGG
>JANLWR010000883.1:0-5984 GCA_031364625.1 Deinococcales bacterium
GCAGATCAGGCGTGGCAACGGGCGGACACGCTCTCGGGTGGTCAGCAGCAGCGTGTGGGCATTGCCAGGGCGTTGGCGCAACAACCCAAATTGATTCTGGCGGACGAACCAATTTCGGCGCTTGATCCTAAGTCCAGCGAACAGGTCATGAATTTGCTGCTCGAGATTCAACAACAAGATTCAATTGCGGTTTTGGTCAACCTCCATCACCTCGATGCGGTGCGCGATTACGCCAAGCGCGTGGTGGGTTTACGCGCCGGGCAAGTGGTCTTTGATGGTCGCGCCGATCAACTTGATTCAGATGCCGCTCGAGCCTTGTATTACGGTGAAAACGAACCGAGCGAAAACTTAAATCTCGAGCGTCCCTTGATTGCCATGCCAATCTCAGTCCCAGCCTCGAGCGCTGCAATCACCAATCAATTCAACATCAATTCTTATACGCACGACCCAGCAGGACTCTCGAACTCGAGAAGCAAAAAGGAGTGGAAATGAAGAAATTGACAGCACTTGGAATTGGCGCTTTGGCTATCTCCGCCCTCGGCTTGGGAATTCAGAACGTCGCCGCGCAAGACCGTAGCGGCTGGCCAAACGAATTGGTCTACGCCACCGTGCCAACCGAAGCCAGCAAGGACGCCACGCAGCGTTACGCACCGCTGGTCGCGCATCTCGAGAAAACCTTGGGTTTGAAAGTCAAATTTCAAAACGGGGCGGATTACACTGCCGTTATTTTGGCGCAAAAAGCCAAACAGGTTGACCTCGCCGATTACGGCGCAAATTCGTATTTGGATGCCGTCGAGCAAAGCGAGGGCAACGTCGAAGCCCTGGTAATTACCAACAACATCAAGGGTGGCGCCTCGTACAAGAGCCTGATTATGACCAAAGCCGACAGCGCGATCAAAACGATTGCCGACATCAAGGGCAAAACCTTCTCGTTCGTTGACCCAGAAAGCACCTCGGGTTATTTGATTCCACTGGTGTATTTCTTGAAAGATTTGAAGGTTAAGCCAGACGAGTATTTCAGCAAGGTGATCTTCGCGGGTTCGCACGAAAACTCGATCCTTTCGATTGCGGGCGGCAAAGTTGATGCCGGCGCGAGCAACGATCAAAGCCTGCAAACCGCGATTGACAAGGGCGTGATCAAAGCCAGCGACGTTCGCACCCTCTGGACTTCCAAGCCAATTCCAAACGGTCCAACCGCCGTGCGCAAAGACTTGCCCGCCAGCCTTCGCAAAGCCATCAAGGACGCGTACCTCAGCTTCAAAGACCCCAAAGGTCTGGATGCTTTCAACATCAAAGGCTACATCAGCGTGGACGACAAAGACTTCGATCCAATCCGTGAAGCTCGAGAGATTAAAAAGCAACTCAAGAAGTAAGCCTTCAGAAGCTCGAGGTTGATACTCCTCGAGCTTCATCACAAAACTCGAGTTCAGCAATCTGAAAACGTTGTAAATCCCTCGAGGCTAGGTTTTTTCGGTCATACCGCGCTGTTGGGAGTATCGGGTCTGATGCTCCCAGGCGCTTTTCAAGAGGATAAATCAAGAATCAATTTTTAAGGAATCCATGACGAGTGCACAAACCATCAATATACAAGCCCCAGCCAAAGTCAAACGTCAACGCTTGCTGAGCACGTTCATGTGGCTCGGCATTGCGGCGTTGATGGTTTGGGCATTTTTTGGCACGGAAATCAGTTTGGGGAAACTCTTGCAGGGCGTTGGGGAGTCTTGGAAGCTGTTGTTCGGCACAAGCGACAGACCCAACTCTGGATTTATCCCGCCCAATTTCTCGAGGTTTCCAGAATACCTCGAGCAGATACTGCTCACCATCAAAATGGCAATGTGGGGGACGGCGCTGGCGGTTTTGCCCGCGATTGGACTTTCGATTCTGGGTGCAAAAAACACCAGTCCTCATCCTGTGATTTACTTTGCCACGCGCCGCGTGCTCGATTTGCTGCGTGCCGTGCCAGAATTTGTGCTGGCATTGGTCTTTGTGGTGGCGGTCGGTTTGGGACCGTTTCCTGGCATTTTGGCGCTGGCGGTGTACACCACCGGCATTCTCGCCAAGCTTTTTTCTGAGGGCATCGAAACTGTTGATCCTGGGCAGATTGAAGCCGTTCGGGCGGCGGGCGGAAACGCCTTTCAAGCTTTTACCCACGGTGTTTTCCCCCAGGTCTTGCCGCATATTGCCTCCATGACCTTGTACCGTTTTGAATCCAACGTCCGCGCCGCCCAGGTGCTCGGTTTGGTTGGCGCTGGCGGCATCGGATTTTTCCTGAACGAGGCATTGCGCGGCTTCGATTTTCCAGCCGCAGGTGCGATTATTTCATTGATCATCGTTTCCGTGTTTTTTGTTGATTTTCTCTCGAGCAAGATTCGGGAGCGCCTGACATGATGCAATCTGAAATCCTTTCTATCTTGAACAATTCAAACTCTGAAGCAATCAAAACTTTCACCGATAGCTTGCTCGAGCTTTCTGAATTTCAGGCTCTGGTTGTGCTCGAAAATCGCACGGGTTTGGCGATGCTACCCGCCGTGGACAGCGCCCAGGGAACCACTTTTCATTTGGGCGAGGTGCTGTTAAGTGTCGCTCGAGTGCGGCTTGGAAAATCTGAGGGCTACAACGCCTGTCTCGGGCGCGATCTCGAGCAATCGCTGGCAATTGCGATTTTGGATGCAGCGTGGGCTGAAGGTTTGGCGCAACCACAGATTCTCGGGTTTGTGAAAGTCCAACAATCACACCTCGAGCTGCAAGACCAAAACTTGCTGGCTCAAGTTGAAAGCACCCGTGTAAACATGGAGACGTTTTGATGGCTGTCCCAATGCTCAGTGAGCCAGAATCCCGTTCACAGCAAACGTTCACGGCTTTAATGTGGGCGCTCTCAAGACCTGGCGAGATACAGTATTTTACGCCGCTCGAGACGGACTTAACAGGACTCGAGACGATTGCGGAAACGGTGCTCGACCTCGAGACGAGCTTTTTCACAACCGATACACTGCTTTGCTCTAAATTCAAAAAAACTGGCGCTCACTGTGCGGCTGCCACCCAAGCCGCCTATCAATTTTACTCAGCCATCTCGCTCGAGCAATTGTTCTTGCTGGAATCCGCACCGATTGGAACGCTGCTCAATCCAGACCAGAGCGCAACCTTGATTGTTGCCTGCGAGTTCGCTTCTGGGTTAACACTCGAGTTGTCGGGCGCTGGCATTCAAGACCAGACCAGACTCGAGGTGGCTGGTTTACCGCTCGAGGTTTTCAAACTCCGAAATCGGGTCGTCAGCTTTCCGCTCGGTTGGGACTTGCTGCTGGTGGCTCGAGACAACCTTGAGTGCAAGCTTGTGGGCATTCCGCGCAGCACCAAGCTCGAGATTCTGGGTGGCTTTTAATGGCGTATGTGGCGGCTCGAGGTGGCGAACAGGCGATTCAAAATAGCGAGGGTTTGTACCGGATTTTGAACGGTGATCTGAAACGCGAGAACATCCGCGCCATCCAACAACATTTGCCGTATCTGGTGGATCGGGTGATGGGCGAGGGTTCGTTGTACGCCCCAGAGCTGGCGGCGCTGGCGCTAGCGCAGACGGGCGGCGATCTGTACGAATCGGTCTTGTTGCTTCGTGCCTACCGCAGCACACAACCCCGACTTTTTTATGCCCTGCCAATCTCGAGTGAAAAAACGATGGTTATTCGACGCATCAGCGCGGCATTCAAAGACATTCCAGGCGGGCAGATTCTTGGACCGACGCTCGATTACAGCCACCGCGTCTTAAAACTCGAGGCGCTCGAGACTGAAACCATCCAAGAACCAAAACTCGAGATCAAAGATGCTGCCCCCCAGAGTTACCCAAAATTGACCGACTGGCAGCGCGAGGTTGGCTTGCTGGCTGGCGAACTCGAGCCGGCGGTCGGCACGGCGAGGCAGGTGGCGGCACTGCCCGACATCACCCGAGAGCCACCGATTTACCCAGCACCCAGGGCGCAACGCTTGCAGGCGCTCGCACGGGCGGACACGGGCGGCATCTTGACGCTCGGTTATTCCAACATGCGCGGTTACGGCGGGATTCACCCGACCGTCAACGAGGTTCGTCTTGCTTACAGCGAGGTGCAACTCGAGCATCCGATCACGGGCGCGGTGTTTAGCGCTGGACGGGTTCGGGTCTCGAGCGCCGAGGTTGTGACCCCGTTCTCGAGTGGCAAAACCCCGCCAGAGCTGAGCTTGGGCTTTGCGGCGTGTCTGGGCTGGAACGAAACCAAACTGATTGCCGCCGCCATGCTCGATGTCGCCATGAGCCTGCCCAATCCGCACCCAGCGCACCAGGAGGAATTCGTGCTTTCGCACACCGAACCCGTCGAGGCATCGGGCTTTTGCATCCATTACAAACTCCCGCATTACGTGACCTTCGCTAGCGACCTTGACCGCGTTCGCAAAGCCCAAGCGGGCGGTTCGTTAAAGCCCGAATTGGAAGCGGTGGGCACGTGAAGCTCGAGCAACTGGCGTTTGCACGACAAGATTATGCTTACGCATTTTTAGACGAATTTGCCAAACGCGAATTGCGCCGCAAAATTCTAAAAGCCGTCGCCATTCCAGGCTATCAAGTGCCCTATGCCAGCCGCGAAGTGCCGATGGCTCGAGGTTGGGGGACGGGCGGTTTGCAGGTCAGTCTGGCATTGGTCGGCGCGAACGACACGGTGAAAGTGATTGACCAGGGCGACGATGACAGCGTGAATGCCGCCAACCTGCGGCGTTTTATCGCCCGCATGACTGGCGTCAAAACCACCACAGACACGCTCGAGGCAACATTGATTCAATCGCGCCACCGCATTCCCGAAGAGCTGCTGAACGAGCGCCAGGTTTTGGTCTTGCAAGTCCCCATGCCCGAAATCTTATCCAGCATCGAACCCAGTTATGCCATTGCTCGAGAAATGCACGCGGACGGCGATTACGCGCTGTTGTGGCTTGGGCTGTACGAGGATTTGGTGCGTTACCGCGAAGTGACTTACGGTGCGGATTACCCCGTGCTGGTGAACGGGCGTTATGTTATGGCACCCAGCCCAATCCCGCGTTTTGACACGCCAAAACTCCATCAAGCGGCACACCTGACTCTTCTTTCGGCTGGGCGCGAAAAACGTCTTTACGCCGTGCCACCGTACACCGATGTCTATCCGCTCGAGTTTGAGGACGTGCCATTTCAGATCGAAGACCAACGCGGTTGGCTGGACTCCAGCACGGGCACAACCGGTAAATTCATGTCCGAGATTCCGCAGGACGGTGGAGGCTCGAGGTATCAACTTTCGGACACGGGTTTCAAACAAAAACTCGAGGTGCAAAGGGCGGGTGAGCAAATTGAAATTGGCGCGACCTATTTTGATGACGACACAAATTTTTACATCGCCGGTTTCTTGAAGGGCACGTCATGAGCCTGCTCGAGATGACCCTGGATGCACCGCGCCTGCTCGAGATGCAACCCTTGCTGCGCGTCCATAACCTCAGTAAAAATTACGGCAACATTCGAGCGCTCGAGGATGTCAGCCTGCATGTTTACCCTGGCGAGGTGTTAGGGATTGTCGGCGAATCTGGCAGCGGAAAAAGCACGGTGTTGCGCCTGTTAAACCTCGAAGAACCCGAAACCTCTGGCACGTACCAGCTCGAGATTCCCGAGCTTTTGGGGCAGAATTTATTTGAACTGGATCGATTTGCAAAACGCGAAACTCGAGTGCATCACATCGGCATTGTCTACCAGAATCCGCATCTGGGTTTAAGAATGAACAAGAGCGCGAGCGGCAATGTTGCGGAACGCCTGATTCTGGCAGGTGAGAAGCGTTTTGCCGAACTGCGCCGCGCCGCCAGAGGATCTTTATCCGCCAGCGAATTCCCAATCTCGAGAATGGACGAACTGCCGATTCACCTGTCTGGCGGAATGCAGCAACGGGTACAACTCGCCAAAGCCATCGCCATGAAACCCAAACTGTTGCTGCTCGACGAACCGACCACGG
>JANLWR010000971.1:0-6154 GCA_031364625.1 Deinococcales bacterium
CAAAGATTTGGCTACTTTATGTCAATACGGGGCTACGGTATCTGGTCTTGATGATGATACTGGCACTCGCCTTATTCGCATTACAGACATTACTGATGATGGAAAAATACTGAATGATGGTAAAAAATATGCGCGATTAAATACCTTTGAGTTAAGAAACTATCGACTCGAGAAAGGGGATTTTTTAATTGCCAGAAGTGGGTCTATTGGTAGAACACTTTTATGGAATTTTGATGATGTAAATGCTGTATTTGCCTCGTATCTGATTCGTATTAAAATACCTGACGAGAAAATAAATAAGCAATACTTTGACTTTCTTTTGAAAAGCAATCATTTCAGAAGCTACGTTTCCACTGTTTCAACTGGGGCAACATTAGCAAATATTAACTCTGGTCATATCTTGCGGTTTTCATTTCTACTTCCGCCATTGCTCGAGCAAGAACGAATTGTGACCATTCTCGAGCAAGCTGAAAAAGTTAAAAGATTATGCGATGAAATTTTAGTGCGGTTTAGTGACCTACCAGCTCTGTTTTTTGATGAAGCCGTTTCAAAAAATACTCAAACACTTATTGAAATAGAAAAAATTACGTCCTTAATAACCAAAGGTGCAACCCCAGAAAGAAATCAAGTTTTGTCTTCGGGGACAAATTCGACACCTTTTATCAAAGTCAATAACATATCAGAAGATGGTCAGATTATTTTTACTGACGAGGATAATTTTGTCTCAAATAAATATGCCAATAGATTACCGAAAAGACTTTTAGGAAAACCAAAAGATATTGTTCTCAATATCGTAGGACCGCCAATGGGCAAAATAGGACTGCTGACAACAGAATTTAATCGTTATGCTATGAATCAAGCTGTTGCACTACTGCGCGTGGGTGAAGAATTAGAACCAAATTATTTATTTTTTGCTCTCAGGAATCGAAACTCAATAAAACAAATTCTTGCGTTTTCTGTTGTCGCACGGCAAGTTAATCTTAGTTTGCAAAAATTAGGAGAAATCAAGATTCCGTTCATTGCTTTGGAAAAACAGCAAAAGTTTTCCGAGTTTGTGGAAATCTTTTTTAAGCTCCGAGAGAATGTACTTGGACGTTGCCAAACCACAAGGAAATTGGTTGATGAGTTGCAAGCTCTGTCATTTTCAGGAAAACTCACGCAAAAATGGCGCGAACAACCAGACATTGCAACACAACTCGAGCAACAAGCCAAAGCTCGAGATGCACTGCTGGCAGGACAAAAAGAAACCACACCCGAAACGGAAGTGGTTTTGGAAGTACCAGCTTTAACCACGCTAGAAGCCAGAAAAGATTTTGCCAAGCGCTTTCAAGACTTACTGAAAAATGATCAAAAAGTGCAATTGCAAACTTCGCAAGACGTGATACCAGTCCAGTATTTTGACGCGTTTATGGATTCAAACCCCGATTCAGACATGTATTCGTTTCAAAGTAACATCATTCAAACGTTTCAAAACTCGGACAACCCTGAATTGCAAAACATTGCCAGCGAACTCGAGAACATTTTAAACACCCGAGCGGAATACAACCCCGACAGTCCGACCCACCCGCGTAAACATTTTTGGTACGAAATAAAAGACAAAGACAGTCCATTGCGATTGGTGTACAACGCCATCAGAATTGGGCGGGACTACAACAATGCAAACACCATTTCGCAAAACCTAACAGAACTTGGTCACAACCTTGAAAAACACAAAATCGTGCAAGCGCTCGATACGCTCGAGAGTGCAGGGTTAATTGATGCAGTGTTGCTCGAGATTCCAATCAATCAAGGTTTGTTATCCGAAGTGGTGCAAGTTGCAGCGTATCGTTTGCCCAGTCCTAGTATCTCCGTAACTGTTCAAGTACCAACTGTGAGTATGACTTTTACGGCATTACCTCCTCAAATAAAGATCACTCAATAATTTTATGAAACTCCGTTACTTTCGGCTGCGCGACAAAGCCCCACACACAGACACCAAAATTATTTTTGGACGCGAAGAACTGCTGGGCTTAACGGGCAGTTTGCATTTTCTGGTGGGTATTAACGGCACGGGGAAAAGTCGGTTGTTGCAAACCCTGGTCGAAACCTTAATGCACCTCGAGAACAACCAAGAACCTTCTTATACCGTTACGCTGGCATACGATTTACCGCACCCAGAAACCCAAGCGCCCAGAACGATTTTGTTTCATACGAGCAAAACCGAAGCGGGACTGTACGAATTCAAAGACGTTGTGCCAGACCCTGACGATGACCTTTGGGAATCGCTCGAGAATGAAGCTGGAATCCTCGAGCCAAACTTACTAGGTGAAAATACACGCTTTTGGGAACGCGGGAAGCAATGGGCGAGCATGTCGGTTTACTTACCGCAATCGGTGCTGGTGTACACTTCTGGCGCGATTGGCAATTGGGAGCAAATGTTTGCACCTCAACACATCAACGAATCAGAAAATGATGGGTTGGTACTCGAGGCAACCAGGGAGTACGAAGTCAGTTTGGATCAAACTCAAGCAACCCTTCCCGATAACGTTAATTCGTTTCCAATGACTGTTTGGGTACGTGGTGAAGATTACCGCGCCGCTTTATTGGTCGCGGTTTTGGCAACTGCCAGTCAAGAATTTGAAGGTGTTTTAAGGTTTCACACCACAGCTTTTGAAGAAGAACGCAGGCGTTACCGAAAAATTGGGCGTGCCATGCCCGAGCGTTTCGATGAGCATTTTCGTTCAATCCTTGATGAAATTGGTTGGTTGTACCCGATCACCACCAGTTTGACCTTTACAGAACAAGACACTGAAACAACCCAAAACACCGATGAAAACAAAGACGCGATTCAAAACTCCTTACGTTCAATCGCCTCGAGTTCCCGAAGTACGCCAAACACCGAAACACTGCATTTCGACTTGCGAAGACAACTACCAGTACACGCCGATGACGGCATACATGTTCATGCAGAAACTGTTGCTACGCTGTTATTGCGCGACTTGACACGCAGCCAAAAAGGGGATAATTTCACTGCTTTTGAAGGCTTACGACAAATTTTGTACTGGCAACGCAAAGGGTACTTGAAAACCGAAGACATTCGCATTGTCCTCAGAAAATTAGATGTTCCTGACCCAATCCCGCTCGAGAGTTTATCGGACGGCGAAAGAATGTTCCTTGGACGCATGGCACTGATGAGTTTAATTGGTGATACCAAAAATACGCTGGTTATTCTTGACGAACCAGAAACGCATTTTAACGATTACTGGAAACGCGAGATGGTGGACATTGTAGACCGTACCCTCGAGACTCAAAACACGGATGTGCTCATCACCACACACTCGAGCATTGCCCTTACCGATGCGTTTAGTCGAGAGATCAACAGGTTATTTCGTTCAAAACGCGATCCACAACTGATTAAAGCCGATCATCCTCGAGACCCAACGTTTGGCGCGACACCAACTGAAGTGCTTCAAGAAATTTTTGAAGGACCTCGAGCCGTTGGGCAACGAGCAGCAGAATTCTTGGATACGTTGTTGGTCATGTTGTCATACCCAAAAGAAGTGCTTAATTCTTGGGAACAAAAACAACCAACGCAAATATTAAAAAATGCAATGTACGCCGAGTTACTGCCGATTGAAGAAATCCCGTGGACAGAGGTTGAACGGCAAAAAGCCAAAGTGCAACTGGATAAAAAACTCGAGCAAACTTTGCAAACCATTTTTGATTATGGCAATGACAAATACCCTGTTTCAGAGCGCTTGGTGGGTGTGGTCAAAAATAATTTGATGCCTAAAGTGGGTGCGGGGTATTACCGTTTTGAATTTTCGAGACGCTTGATGTTACTCGAATCCACCTCTTAAAACACTGTTTTACAAAGGACTCAATAACTATGTTTCATTCCGTCAAACCCATTGAGCGATTAGCTGAAATGAATCACCTTTTAGAATTTCAGCGCAAAGTGCTCGAGTTTAGTATTGCTGTTGCTCAAAATCATCCAAAGAACAAAAATACATTCAAAAACCTTGACCAAAATAATGCGAAACTAAATGGCATGGCTGATTGGTTTATGAATGTTTTAGATACAAATGCAGAAACTTGGAATAAGTATTTTGATGCTCTTATCGCTGAATTAAAGATAAACTCACAAATATACAATGAAATTTTAATAGCCTTTGATAATGACATTCGGTTTCAAGATCATTTAAATGATCAAGATTTTCGATTTTTATTTCCTAACTTACCTGAAAAAATAAAATCTCCAATCAAAGATTTGTTTGAATATTTCTATGTGTACTCACGCAAAACTGGTTATTCAGAAGAAATTCACAATACTTCTGGTTTTAAATTAACTCGGAAAGATTTCATTAAAAGTTACGTGACAACAAACGGAAGATTAGATGTTTGCCCTATTTGTGATAAAGAAATTTCTGATTCTGATCTTGACGAAGATATCGCAGTTTGTGAATTAGATCATTTTTTTCCAACTTCTAAATATCCATTTTTATCCATGCACCCCTATAATCTATTGCCTACCTGTAGAGAATGTAATTCAACTTATAAATTTGCATCAGATATTTTATGGGACTCGGATTCTAGAAGACCTACTGAACATGGTTTTCCAAAAATTTATCACCCCCATATGCGACGCTCCATCTCTGATTTAGGACAACTAATTATTTCAGGTGTTGGAAATGAACAAGAACCTTATCAATTTAATATTGTGGATGAAACACTATTCTCAAGCTCTAGAATTGAATCGGCTCGGAAAGCATATAAATTGCTGCAAAGATGGACAGATAGATTCGTAAAGCAGCCAAATGTTCGGCAAAGAATCGTGGCACAAGCCAGAACTCAAGTCAGAGAAAGAGCACGAATTGGGATCAATGAGTACAATATTTTGGAGATGCTGGATACGCTCGAGTATCTCACTAATCAATCCAAAGAGGGGCATTATGCCTCGGTTTGGACAGCATATATTGATTTTATTCGTAATAATTCTGACGAGCAAGCCCTTTTTTATCGTGAGTACACGGGTCAGCCAAGTCCCAGGTCACTGGAATAAACTCAAATCTACCGCGCAAGAATTTTAGGCTTCCCAGTCGCAAAACTTTTCACCGACCTTTGAAGTCTGTTTCAATCAGTCAAGCACATGAAGAAGAGAGAATTTAATGCTCGAGCCTCAATTTGATTACCCCACGTTACTCATCGACCTCAAAACCCAGATTCGTGCCGCCCGTACCAAGGCGGCACTGGCAGTCAACCGCGAATTGATTTTGTTGTACTGGAATATTGGAAGGCAGATTCTCGAGCAGCAAACCCTTCAAGGTTGGGGTGCAAAAGTCGTGCAGCAAATTTCGCAAGACTTACGCCTTGAGTTTCCTGATATGCAAGGTTTGTCAAAACGCAACTTGCAATACATGCAAGCGTTTGCTGAGGCGTATCCAAGTTTGGAATTTGTGCAACAGGTTGTTGCACAATTGCCTTGGGGACATAATGTACGCCTACTCGACAAGCTGGATTCGCTCGAGACACGGGAATGGTACATTCGAGCTTGTATTCAAAACGGTTGGTCAAGACCGATTCTTGAGATGCAAATCCAAACCAAATTACATGAGCGCCAGGGGAAAGCGGTTCATAATTTTGATCGCACCCTTCCAGCGCCACATGCGGAACTTGCCGCGCAAATGCTGAAAGACCCGTACAATTTTGATTTTTTAAGTCTGGGAGAAGAAGCTCACGAACGCGACCTCGAACGCGGTTTGCTGGCGCACATCAAAGCATTTTTGCTCGAGCTTGGCGCAGGATTCGCGTTTGTTGGCAGTCAGCATCATCTGGAGGTGAATGGCAAAGATTACTATTTGGACTTGCTGTTTTACCATTACCGTTTGCATTGTTTTGTCGTGATCGATCTGAAAGTAACCGAGTTCAAACCCGAATACGCGGGCAAAATGAATTTTTACTTGTCGGCGGTGGACGATTTGCTGCGGAGCGTTGGCGACGCGCCAACCATTGGTATGGTGCTTTGCAAAAACAAAGACAAAACTGATGTTGAATACGCTTTGCGCGGAATGACCCAGCCTCTTGGAATCTCGAGCTTCGAGTTGTCGGCAATGTTACCCGCAGAACTCGAGGGGGTACTTCCAACTGTGGCGCAACTCGAGGCGTTGCTTGAAAA
>JANLWR010000980.1:0-1714 GCA_031364625.1 Deinococcales bacterium
CCCGAAGCGATCCTGCCCGTTTGGTGCTTGTTTTGTATAAAGACTGGTGCTTTCTTTTGCGGCAAGACGCGACCATGCCCGTAGGTGAATTGAATGTAGGGGTGAACCTCGTGTTCACCCTCAATAATGGCAATTTTGCCCCTTGTAAAAGAAATCGAGCGCTGTTTTGGAGGAGTAATCATGAAATTATTCGATCAAATTCCCGCGTCATGGCAACCGTATCTCGAGCAAGAATTCGGGCAACCCTACATTGAAAAACTCGAGGCGTTTCTCGAGGCTGAACGTGCCAGCCAGCAGGTTTTTCCACCCGAAAAAGATGTGTTCAGGGCGCTCGAGTTGACACCGTTTGAAAACATTAAGGTCGTGATTTTGGGACAAGACCCGTATCACGATGACGGTCAGGCGCACGGGCTGGCGTTCAGTGTGCAACCAGGCATCAAACCGCCGCCAAGCTTGGTCAACATGTTCAAAGAACTCGAGACGGATTTGGGTATTCCAAGACCAAAAACGGGCTTTCTCGAGCCTTGGGCGCGTCAGGGCGTTTTGATGTTGAACGCGGTCTTGACGGTTCGGGCACACGCGGCGGGAAGTCACCAAAAACAGGGTTGGGGAAAACTGACCGATGCGATGATACAAGCCATCTCGAGTCACAAAACGGGTGTGGTATTTGTGCTTTGGGGCGCTTATGCGCATAAAAAAGCCGATTTGATCGACGCCAGTCGTCACACGGTTTTGAAAGCCGTTCACCCGTCGCCGCTCTCGGCGCGAAACGGTTTTTTTGGCTCGCGTCCATTCTCGAGCATCAATGCAGCGCTAGATAAAGTTGAGAAATCAGAAATTGATTGGAGACTCGAGTGATTGCTGAGACCGAACGTTTGCGGCGTTGGAGGCTCATTCTCGGTGGAGGAGACGCCGACGGCACAGGCTGCCAATTGCAGGGCGCAGATGCCAGACTCGACGGGGCGCTCGAGAATGTTTACATGACGCCAGAAGAAAAAGAAAAAAATCGCCTGAACGTTGGCAAGGGCGCGAGCCGCCCGAACGTGGCGCGTTGGCTGGGGGACATCCGCGAGTTCTTTCCAAGTTCGGTGGTGCGCGTCATGCAGCAGGACGCGCTCGAGCGACTGGGTTTAAAACAAATGTTGCTCGAGCCTGAGATGATGGAAGCCGTGCAACCCGACGTGCATTTGGTGGCAACGCTGCTTTCACTTAAATCATTACTCAAAGGCAAAGCTCGAGACACCGCCCGGGTTGTGGTGCGCAAGGTGGTGGACGAACTCGAGCGCAAACTTGCCAACCCCACGCGGCAGGCGGTCATGGGCAGCCTCAACCGTGCCGCCAGAAATAATCGCCCGAAGCACAACGAGATCGATTGGAATTTAACGATTCGCGCCAACCTCAAGCATTACCAAGCCGAGTACCGCACGATTGTTCCCGAACGGCGCATCGGTTACGGACGCAAACGATCTGCACTGCGCGACATTATTTTGTGCGTCGATCAGAGCGGTTCGATGGCATCCAGCGTGGTTTACGCCGGAATTTTTGGCGCGGTGCTCGCCAGTATGCCCGCGCTGCGAACCAAAGTGGTCGTCTATGACACCAGCGTGGTCGATTTGACCGATCAACTTTCCGACCCAGCTGAAGTCCTATTCGGCACTCAACTTGGCGGCGGCAACGATACCCCACTGGCGTTGAGGTACTGTCAAACGCTGCT
>JANLWR010000981.1:0-2148 GCA_031364625.1 Deinococcales bacterium
AACCCGACTCGCCGACCACTGCCAGCGTCTCGCCCTTGTTGATGTGAAAGGTCACGCCATCAACGCTTTTGACCACGCCCTCGTCGGTGTAAAAATAAGTTTTTAGGTTTTTAACATCAACCAAGGTTTCCGCATTTGCCATTTTTTCCCCCATCAAAAAAATTCTTTGGTTTCTCGAGTTTTAACTATTGGCGCTTACGCGGATCGACCGCATCGCGCAAACCATCTCCCAGGAAGTTCCAACATAACACTGCCAAGACGATAAAGAAACCAGGAATAAGAACCCAAGGGCGGTATTCGATGCTGGCAAAGCCACCTTCTTGAGCAACGCTGATCATCAAGCCCCAACTCGAGAATGGTTCACGAATTCCGTAACCCAGAAAACTAAGACCCGATTCGGTCAGAATTGCACCCGGAATGGAGAGCGACAAATTAACGATAAGCAGTGAAAATGTCACTGGCAACATATGCTTTCCTATAATGCGCATCTCAGAAGCACCCAGCGCAGTTGCGGCTTGAACAAAATCAACTTCACGTAGCGCCGAAATTTGTGAACGGATCACTCGAGCCAAACCACCCCAACCAATAATTCCCAGCGTAAAAATGATCCCATAAAAACTAACGACCGGATCAATATTGCGTGGAATAAGCGCCGAAATAGAAAGTAACAAAAATAATTCTGGGATTGCAGACAGTATTTCAACAAATCGCATGATGATGTTATCAATCCATCCACCAAAAAACCCTGCTAAACCACCCAAAAACAAGCCAAGTACAGTCGAAAGCGCAACAGAAAAAATGCCAATCGTCAATGATATCTGCGCACCATACCAAATTCGGGTAAAGGTATCACGTCCGAAACCATCTGTTCCGAGAATAAAAATATTACCTGGAGCGTCAACACCAAACAAATGCACCGTCATTGGAATAAATCCAAACAGTTTAAACGGTGATTCGGGGCGATTGTGAAATAATTTAATCGGATATTTAAGCGTACGGTCTTCTGTATACCCTTCGACAAACGTTTCAGGATTGGTAAACCGTTTTGATTTATAGACAAAAGGCAAATTAAACTGACCTGTTTCTGGATCAATCACATAAACCCGAGTTGGTGGATGAAATTTTGTGATATCGGTCGTACTGTATTCAGAAAGACTTTGCGGAGATATGAACGGTGCGAAAATTGCGCCAATGTACAAAACAGCCAAAACCATACCACCAAAAACAGCCAATTGATGCTTGCGAAACTGTTCCCAAACCACTTGCAATTGTGATTTTGATCTAACCGAATCAAATTGTTTTGTCACACCCGTTGCGAGTGCCATATCAGTAATACCTAATCCGTGGGTCAACCGCACCGAGTAAGAAGTCAGCCATTAAATTTCCAATCACCAACAACACCAAAGTAATCGCGCCAATGCTGACGTTAACGTAAATATCTTGCGAAAACAAAGCCTCGAGAAACACAGGCGTTAAACCGGGCCAGTTAAACACCACTTCAACAAAACCAGCGCCACTAAAAATGGCGGGCAACAAACCACCAATGTTCGCCACAAAAGGTGTGATGGCATTGCGTAGCGTGTGCTTATAAATCACCACGCGTTCTGAAAGTCCTTTTGCCCTGGCGGTACGCACAAAATCTTGATTGAGAAACTCGAGCATTTGCGCTCTGAAACCTCGAGATTCTGAGGCAATACTGCGGAGCAATAACGCAATCATTGGTGCTAGGGTGTGCCACAAGATGTTAAGCACTTTACCAACAGGCGAAAGCGAATCAAAATACTCGCTAGTCATACCACCGACTGGAAGAACTTTGGTATTGAGCGCCCAATTTAATTGAATAATCCCAAAAATCAGGATTAACGCAAAGAAAAACGAAGGAAATCCCAGGAAAAAATACGAAACCAAACTGATTGACTTATCACCCAAACTGTATTGCCTTACAGCCCCGTAAATACCAATTGGTATCGCAATAAAGTACAGTAAAAACGTAGAACCAAAAACCAAAATCATTGAATTAAAAACTTTAGGTCCAATTAAATCCCAAACGGGAACGTTACTTTCAAAAGAAATTCCTAAATTTCCGGTGACAAAATTTTTAAGCCACAAGCCATACTGTACAAAAATGGGTTTATCCAAACCAAATTG
>JANLWR010000032.1:0-4705 GCA_031364625.1 Deinococcales bacterium
ATTCTGTAAGTACCCTTGTTCTACACTTGCTCCAGTTACCATTTAGGGGGAACCAAAGATGCTTAAAAAATTACTGATCGGACTGTTCTTATTAGGAATGCTGTGTGGCGCAGGTTCAATTAGTGCAGGACCT
Organism: Deinococcales bacterium; assembly: GCA_031364625.1. Taxonomy (GTDB): domain Bacteria; phylum Deinococcota; class Deinococci; order Deinococcales; family JAAFIG01; genus JANXTZ01. The sequence continues at coordinate 134 of JANLWR010000032.1, forward strand.
TCATCAACCCGAGTGATCGTGCCAATGGGTGACGCAACTACTTCTACCATTACGAGCAAGGTTCTTTGTAACGGCGGCTGCTAAACTACCCAGTTATCGAGAGGTCAGGCTCTGATTATGTCCAGAGTCTGATCTCTTGCTATTCTCAACCTGTGGACATGCTTTTGTGTTTTAAGAGATGCAACCGAAAGCGATTTGGAGATGGTCTCATGATAATCTCTTCACGGTAAAATCTCGTATACTGCGGCGTGGGGTTAGGACTTTCGCAAAAAACGATCTCGATTCAGATTGAGAAATTAAATATGGCTAAAGTGGATATTGAAAATCAAAACTTGAAACAGCGGTATGCCAAACTGTTTGAAATCTTGCCAGACTTGATGCAATCTGATCCTTTGGCGGCACTAAAAGACATCCTCGAGGCTCGAGAATGGGCGATTCAACAAAACGATACCGAATCTATTGCAAGGTTATATCAATATGAAGGAAATTGCCTTTTCTTTCTTTCACGCCCTGTTGAGGCACTCAAAGCAACTTACCAGGCGCTCGATTTGTTCGAGAAGCTCGAGATTTATCCTTTAATCATTGCCTGTCAAATTGAACTTGGTTTAAGTTACATGAGTCTCGGTGATTTTCCTGACAGCATCGAATGGCTCGAGGTGGCTTTGACAAATTCTAAAATACACAATAGACCAGTCGGTATTTACACCAGTCTCAGTAATATTCGTGATGCCGAAAATAAATTGGGAAACTTTGAGCAAGCCTTGAAATACGGTGAAAATAGCCTTGTCTTTGCCAAAGAATTAAAAAGCGATTATCGAATTGCCAACGAACAAGCCGAACTGGGTATCACTTATGTTAAATTGGCTCAAAAGAATTTTAGTATCTCACCTGAAGAATCGATAGAACGTTTTAAAAAAGGCATTGATCTTTTGCAGCAAGCTCGAGAAACAGCGAAACGAAGCCCCGTTCATGGACTCGAAGTTTATTCTTTTAATGCTCAAGCGGTTGCTTTGGCAGAACTGGGTCAAATTGAAACCGCGTTTGAAGTCAGTGATTTGGCGCTTGAAGCCGCCAGCCACAATGATGATCCTTCGACCACGGCAGACAGTGAAAAAACCAGGGGTTGGTTGTATTTCAAAACTGGTCAGACTGCAAAATCTTTGATCCATTACGAAAAAGCCCTCGAGATTTACAGTTTAATTGGTAAAAAAGACGAAATTGCCAACACGCACCGTGAACTGGCGCAGGTCAGCAAGTCCAGCCATCAATTTGCTGAAGCTTTAGATCACCTCGAGAAATTTTATGATTTGGATGCTCAACTTCGCTCCGATGCCGCCGAACGTCGCGCTCAGGCGCTGGCGGCAAAACTTGACCTCGAGAAAGCCCGTCACGATGCCGAAATGCACCGTATTCGGAGTGAAGAATTGGCGGCTTTAAATTTGCAATTGCAAAGCCAGGCTGTGCTCCTAGAGAAACTTGCCAGAGAGGACGAATTGACTGGTTTGGCGAACCGCCGTCGGCTCGAGGAATTTGCGATTCAAGCTTTTGCGGACTCGAGAAAGCACAATACGAGTTTGTCTATGGCGATGGCAGATTTGGATTTTTTTAAGGGCGTCAATGACCGTTTTGGTCATGCCACAGGCGATGATGTCATGCGGGTTTTGGGGGCGGTGTTACGCGAGGTTTGCCCCGAAGGTGCTTTGGCGGCGCGTTTTGGTGGTGAAGAGTTTGTTTTGATTTTGCCAAACGTCAAAGCGGACAAGGCTTTTAAACTGTGCGAAAAAATTCGGGTGATGATTGAAACTTACGATTGGAAACAGTTGCATCCCAAATTGTCTGTGACCATCAGTCTGGGTCTCAGTGACTCTCAGGAAGCTGGAACGCATGAGCGGTTGCTGTCGCTGGCGGATTTACGGCTTTACGAAGCCAAAAACTCGGGTCGCAATTGTACGCGTCCGATCATGGCAACTTCATAAATTTCCATTCGAGTTTGAAACTGGCTTTGGGCGTGTTAGTTTTTGGACATGACGCGTTTCCCGAGTGAACTTGGTTTTTCAATGCCTGCCGAATGGGCAGATCATGCGTGCGTTTGGATGGCGTTTCCTGCCGATAACATCGAATGGCTCGGGCATCTCGAGGCGGTGCGAGCAGAATTTGCGACGTTCATCAAGACCGTCTCGGGTTTTGAGTTGGTGCATTTGATTGTGCGCGACGAAGAGACTGAAGCTGACGCTCGAGCCAGGTTGATGGGTGCAAACGTGGTGTTTCATCGTGTTCATCACAATGACGTTTGGTTGCGGGATTGCGCCCCGATTTTTGTCACCAAAGGGTCAGAGGTTGCCGCCATAGACTGGGAATTTAACGGTTGGGGCATGAAGTTTGATTCTGATCTTGACAACAAAATTCCAGATTTTGTGGCAAACTATCTCGAGATGCCAATCTTTAAGACGGGCATTGTCATGGAAGGCGGCAGCCTCGAGGTGAACGGCGCTGGTGTGGCGCTGACCACACGCCAATGCTTGCATTCAAAATTTCGCAATCCAAATCTAACTGAGCAAGACCTCGAGAAAGCCTTAAACGATTATTTGGGCATCAAAAAAGTCTTGTGGCTCGAGAATGGTTTGGAGGGCGACCACACCGACGGGCACATCGATACGATCACCAGGTTTATTGACGAAAACACGATCATCACCAGCGTTTGCGAAGACCCGTCCGATGCGAATTTTCAGACCATGCAGGAGAACCTCGAGCGACTCAAGACCTTCACGAACCTTGACGGGCAACCATTTGAGATTCTCGAGTTACCACTGCCAAAAAACCGTCTCGAGCACGTTGGCGAGATTGCCAGCGCTTCGGGCTTGCAGGGTGAACGCTTGCCGCCAACTTATGCCAATTTTTACATCGCCAATGGTGCGGTGATTGTGCCAATCTACGGTGATTTGAACGATGAACTGGCGCTCGAGATTCTGACACCATTGTTTCCTGACCGCCAAGTGATTGGTCTAAGTTCCAGGGCAATCATCAACGGCGGCGGCAGTTTTCATTGCGTGACACAACAGCAGCCGCTTGGCAAGCCCTAAAGTTTTAAGCGGTTTAAAAGTACCGATTTCGCGCCGTAACGTTTTTGCATTTCGATTAAATCCGAAGGTTGTTCGTCGCCAAAAGCCAGTTTGTTGGAGTGGTGCAAACTGGTAAAAATATCAACAATTTTCGCGTCAAAATGCGTGCCAGCATTTTCACGCAAAAACGTCAGCGCCTCTCGGGTGGACATTGGCTCGCGGTACGGGCGTTTGCTGGTCAGGGCTTCAAACACATCCAAGACGGCAACCACTCGAGCCTCGACGGGTATGGTTTCGGCTCTGAGTTGATCTGGATAACCGCGTCCGTCCCAGCGTTCATGATGGCTGCGCACGGCTTTGGCGATAGGGGCAAAGTCTGGGCTGGCATTGAGCAATACCCGTTCGCCAATGATCGGGTGACGCTGCATGTCAAGGCGCTCGTTTGGGGTCAAGGGTCCTGGTTTGTTGATGATTTGCTCACTGATGCCAATTTTACCAAGGTCATGCAGCACACCACTCCAGTAGAGTGTCTCGAGGTTGTCTCGATTGATGCCAAGTTCTCGTCCGATGACCACGGCGTTGTATGCCACGCGTTCGGAATGGTCGGCGGTTTTGTCGTCGCGTTCTTGAATCAAGGAGACCAGGGCATGAAGGGTGCGACCATACGTGACCGATAATTCTTGCGCCACACTTTCGATCATGCGCATTCGTTGGCGCAACAAACTCGAGAGCACGCCCGAAGAGCCACCGATCAAACAAAAAAATCCGGTGCGTACCAGCCAGGAAAGCGTGGGTTGCGCCAGGTTTTTTTCAACCTCGAGCGGCATGAATGGTCCGAGCAGTACGCCAGCAATGGCAGCGACAATAATGCCGCCAATTGAGCCGAACAACAAGCCACCCAGCATGACTGGCAGGTACATGAATTGCAGGTAAACATATTTTGTGCCGCCAGTGGCGTAAACGATTGCAGCAATGCCAAACTCGAGCAAGACCACGATCAGTAAAATAATTCCAGAATCGCGCCGCCGAGAGAACAAAGCATTGGTTAACCACAAAGCAACCTTAGAGGTTTCCAGGGCGGTGGATTTATCGCTCGAGATGGTGGTGTTGGTCATGAAAGAAATACGTGTCCTTGGGTGCTTGAATTGATGGAAGTGAATCATGACACAATTATTGCTTTTGTTCTTTCTGATTGAAGGTTTTCAATACTTGTTTCAAACCACAAAACGTCAGCGGCGAGCTGATTGAAAATGTGTTAATGAAATAATTCTAAGAGTTTTTTGAAAACAAAATGTGTAATTTTGGCACGCTTTAAACGCCGTAAGTGGTCAACCAATTTTGAAATGCCAAAAGTCCACGCTCGAACAAAATCGGGCGTTTTTCTTTGCGTCCCAATTTTTTCTTTTTCGCGTACTCTTCTGGAAACTCAGACCGCTCGAGATCGGGAATTAATGCCCAGTTGGTATTCATGGGTTGAAAATTTTTGGATTCGGCGGTTGCCAAAAAGTGTACC
>JANLWR010000095.1:0-11114 GCA_031364625.1 Deinococcales bacterium
TAACCAACCGTGTCAGCATTCGTGACGTGCTGTTGTTCCCGCTCTTAAAACCCGAGAAGGTTGCAACCTCGAGTGAAGAGCCAGCGTAAGATGAAGCAGTTGTGATACTCGTTCGGATGACCGACAAAGCCAGTTGGGAACAAGCCAAAACCTTGGGCGTCTTTCTCGGCGAACTCGAGGATGATGGTTTTGTTCAGCTTTTAAAGCCCGATCAGCTCTTAAAAATTGCCAATATTTCTTTTGCTGGACGTGACGATTTGCTGCTTTTGGTCTTGCACCGTGCCAGGGTTCGCTCGAGTATTTTTGAAGCCGATTTGTACAAGACGGGTGAATTGTTCCCGCATCTTCTGGGTGCGCTCAATCTCGAGGCGGTCATGATGGTGCTGGATTTTCCGATTTCTGAAGATGGGACGTTCAAAATGCCAGTGCGTTTGACGATGTTGATGCAAAAATTTTTATGAAATCAATTGCCATGCTCGTGCACCAAAAATTTCGTAGGGGCGCTGCGACCATGCCCGAAGGTGCGTTTTATGGTCAAGAAGCTTGCTGCGCCCTAGAATCATGCTGCGCCCAAATCGAGGGTAAAGATAGGGCATACCTTGCCCCCATAAACCAAAGATGTATCTTAAAGGGTTTTTGGTTGCTTTCATGACTGAAACCTCGAGTGGCATTGTTTATCTTGTGCCAACCCCAATTGGAAACCTGGGTGATATTACGCTTCGGGCGCTCGAGATTTTAAAATCGGTCGATGCCATCGCCTGTGAAGATACGCGGCACTCGAGAAGGTTGCTCACGCATTTTGGCATCAACAAACCCCTCGAGCGTCTGGATGCCCACACCATGGGGGCTAGGGCGGCGTATGTGCTTGGAAAATACCCGCGTTTGGCGTTTGTCAGCGACGCGGGAACGCCTGGTCTGTCCGACCCTGGCGCGGAATTGGTGGCGGTGGCGATCACTTTGGGGTACAAGATCGAGGCATTGCCTGGGGCGACCGCGCTCGTGCCAGCGCTGGTCTTGTCGGGTTTATCGACCGCACGCTTTACCTATCACGGCTTTCTGCCGCGTTCTGGACGGGAACGCCGCGAACGAATTGCCGAGATTGCCGCCTCGAGCATCACCAGTGCGATTTACGAAAGCCCGCACCGTTTGCTCGAGACGCTGACCGATTTGGGCAAGGCTTGTGGAGTGTCTCGAGGTTGTGCGGTGGTACGCGAACTCACCAAACTGCATGAAGAGGTTTTTAGGGGCAGCCTGGAACAAACGCATGACCACTTCCAACAGGGGCAGATTCGTGGTGAAATTGTAATCGTTGTTGCAGGTCTAGAACCGAGCACCGCAGCACCAGACCACGCCAGCTTTGAAACCAAGGCTTTGGAACTGGCTCGAGATCAGAAAACAGCCAGGGATATTCGAGAGGCACTGCAAAATTTGGGTTTAGACCGCAACAAAGCTTATGAAATCGCGCTCGAGGCAATCTCGAGCATCAAGCAAGAATAGTTGTTCGAGGGAGAAAAGTATGAAACACGATCAGAGGGACGTATGAAACACGATCAGAGGGACGTATGAAACGAATCGGTGTACTTACCTCTGGCGGTGACGCCCCAGGCATGAACGCCGCCATCCGTGCGGTGGTTCGCACTTCAACCGCGCATGAGCTTGAAGTCATTGGCATCAAACGTGGGTTTGCGGGCATGATTGACGGCGAATTCAGCAAATTGGGTGCTCGAGATGTCGCCAACACCATCCAACGTGGCGGCACGGTGTTACTGACCGCCCGTTGCAAAGCCTTTTTTGAACCCGAAGGTCGCGCCAAAGCTGCCGCACAGCTTAAAAGCGCTGGCATTGAAGGCTTGGTCGTGATTGGCGGTGACGGTTCGTTTCATGGGGCGCATTACCTGTGCCAAGAGCACGGCATTAAAGTCATGGGTGTGCCTGGCACGATTGACAATGACTTGTACGGCACAGACTCCACCATCGGTTATGACACGGCGCTGAACACCGCCCTCGCCGCGATTGACCGCATTCGAGACACGGCAGCCAGCCACGAACGCCTGTTTTTTATTGAGGTCATGGGACGCCACGCCGGTTTTATCGCCCTAAGCGTCGGTATCGCCGGCGGTGCGGAAGAAATACTCATTCCCGAACAACCCGAACACCTCGATCAGGTCATCGAAACCGTGCGTCAAAGCGCCTTAAAAGGCAAAGCCTCGAGCATCATTGTGGTCGCCGAAGGCTTTGAGGGCGGCGGCTTGAAAGTCATGGAAGCCGTCTCCAAGGCGACAGGTCTTGACGCTCGAGCCAGCATTCTGGGGCATGTGCAACGCGGCGGCAGTCCAACGGCGGCGGATCGTATTCTCGCCTCGAGACTGGGTTATGCGGCGGTTGAGGCGCTTCTGGAAGGCAAAACCGATTTGATGGCGGGTGTGGTGGCGGACGAGATTCATTTCACCCCACTTCAAGAAACTTGGGAAAAACGCAAAGATGTCAACCAGAAAATGCGGCAAATGGCGAAAGTTTTGGCGCTCTAAGCAGATCACCACAATATTTTCAGTATGATAAAAGCTCGAGATGAAAGATTATGCCCTGCGCAACTCGAGCTTTTTACCGTCCGCGTTTGGCGAGATGACCCTTCTTGCCGCACAGCACGGGGCGGTCAATCTTGGGCAGGGTTTTCCCGATTTTGCGCCGCCAAGTTTTGTGCTTGCAGCCGCCAAGGAAGCTTTTGCCAGTAAGTTGCATCAGTACGCCCCGCCACGGGGTCACGGGCGGCTGCAACAGGCTTTAGGGCGAACGCTCGAGCCAAGTTTGGGATTCGCCCCAGACCCAACACTCGAGATTACAGTTCATTGCGGCGCAACCCAAGCCCTTCACGCGACCATGCAAGCGCTGCTCGAGCCTGGGGATGAAGTGATTGTCCTCGAGCCGCAATTTGACACATACACGCCGCAAGTGTTGCTGGCTGGCGGCGTGCCTGTTTACGTGCCGCTTCACCCTGGGGAAACAACTTGGGAACTCGATTTTACCCAGCTTCGTGCCGCCTGCTCGAGCCGCACCAAATTGATGCTTTTAAACACGCCACACAATCCAACGGGCAAGGTTTTTTCGCGTTCCGAACTCGAGCAGATCGCCAAAATCGCCCTCGAGTTTGATTTTTACGTGATCGCGGATGAAGTCTATGACCGACTGGTGTACGGCGTAGATCATATTTCGTTTGCCAGTCTGCCAGGAATGCGCGACCGCACGATTACCATCGGTTCGGCTGGGAAAATGTTCTCGGTGACGGGCTGGCGCGTTGGTTGGACGGTCTCGAGCGTTGCCATTGCCAGCGCCATTCGGGCGGGTTTGCAATGGACGACCTTTGCGGCGGCGACACCCGTTCAGGAAGCCATCGCCTTGTGTCTCGAGCGCATGAACAGTGTGGGTTACGAACAAGATTTTCGCTCGAGCTTTTTGGCAAAACGTGATTTTCTAGCCGCCGCACTCGAGGGTGCTGGTTTTAAAGTTTGGCATCCCGAAGGCGCGTATTACATCGTCGCCGATGCCTCGAGATTCACCGATGATGCGACAACATTCTCGAAACGTCTGGTCACAGAATTTCAACTCGCCGCCATGCCGATGAGCGTGTTTTACTCGGCTGGCACTCGAGAAACCGCAATCCCTGGTTTTAGGTTCGCATTTTGTAAAAGCCAGAAAACGCTTGAAGCTGCCATTCAAAAACTCGAGATGTTAAAGCTCGGCTAAAGTCAACTGTGAAACTTTGGCGTTCGTGCTGTATTCGTTGCGTAAAACAACTTATTCGGGTTTTGTGTGAACGCCGACTGCAACCAACTGATCCTCAGCAAATGCGTGCAATAGACTTGTAGCTTCAGCAAGCGCTTGAGCTTCCTCAACGCTAATGTCCTCAAATTGATCTGGGTAACGCACCCGTGAACCCACAAATGACAACAATTGGGCTGCCCCGACAACCCTCGAGCTTTGCGTTAAATTGCCATCAATTGCCAGCAATAAAATCACCAGGTCATGCGTTCGATCTGGTTCGCGTCCTAGTGCGATTAACACAGCTTTGAGGTACTTTTCCGCGCTTTGTTGCAAATCAAAACTTGCATTTCTGGGATAACTTGAAAGCACCAAGAGTGCAGCTTGGTAATCTTCTTTCGCGTACTGAATCCAGCGTTGCACATCTTTGGAATCAGGCATACAAAACTTTGCCTTCTCGAGCAACAATTCTCGAAATCAAAGTTTCACCATTGTTAAAATCCGACTCGGTGATGGGAAGAATATCAAAGCCGCACGGCGGCGGGAAAAGTGCTTTGTACGCTGCCAAACCTGCTTGCATGAGGTTCGTTCCATCTTCAAGAACCAACATCAAGTCAACGTCACTTTCCTGGGTAGCTTCACCTCGAGCATGACTCCCAAATAAAATCACGCGCTTTGCTCCACTGGCTGCTGCCGCTCTCTTGGCAATTTGTTGAAAATCAAGCTGCATAATTCATCATACTGCACAATCGGTGGTTTCTGAACCAAACCCTTGGGTGGTGTTCAAGGTTGGAGGCAGACTTGAAGATACCGTACCCAATTCACCATTCTTTGGCTTCTTGAGCGTGTCTCATCTTACAAATATCAAACTCGGTTGTGATTGGTTCATGTACTCCGAGATTTTGCCGCCCTGGGTTCAATATCCTGACAAACCGCCGTGGTGGGGCGGTTGGCGTCAAGGCAACAGCGAATTATGGCTGCATGAGGAATGGTTTCCATTTTGGTACGCCATGTCAAGGCTCGAACAATTGCAGTATTTAGCCAGTCGTCGCGTTCCCGACGATTGGATCGATCATGTCCTCGAGTTTTGGGTGCACGATGAACTTGACCCCAACACAGCAAAATGATATGAATAAGTATACAGTTGAGTGAATAAAGCTCGAGCATCAACAACCATGACCATCATCAACCGACGACCCGCCTGACCTCGAGCGCCCAAATCTGGGAGACTCGAGCCATTGACGGGCGGTTTATGCTGTCTCTAGAAATCTGGAGGAAATAAAATGTCTGACAAGAAAAAAGTGGTACTCGCCTACAGTGGTGGCTTGGACACCAGCATGATCTTAAAATGGTTGCAACTCGAGCGCGATTACGAAGTGGTCTGCTTCACCGCCGACATCGGGCAGGGCGAAGAGGTCGAGGAGGCTCGAGTCAAAGCCCTGAACACTGGCGCAGTTGCCGCTTACGCCCTGGATTTACGCGAAGAATTCGTGCGCGATTTTGTCTTCCCGATGCAACGATCCTCCTGCCTGTACGAAGGTTATTACCTGCTCGGCACGAGCATCGCCCGACCACTGATTGCCAAGCATTTGGTCGAGATTGCGTTCAAAGAAAACGCCGAAGCCATCAGCCACGGCGCGACCGGCAAAGGCAACGACCAAGTGCGTTTTGAAGTCAGCGCCTACGCCCTGAATCCCGAAATCAAAATCATTGCCCCTTGGCGCGAATGGGGACCGAGTGGACGAAAAGAACTGATGGAATTTGCCGCCAAGCACAACATTCCTGTCCCCGTCAGCGCCGCCAAACCGTACAGCGTAGACTCAAACTTATTGCACAACAGCTTTGAAGGCGGGATTCTCGAGGACCCGTGGACTGAACCGCCAGCCGACATGCTCAAACTGACCAAACCCGTTGAAGACACCCCAAACACCCCCGAATACGTCGAAATCGAATTTGTCGCAGGCGATCCAGTCGCCATCAACGGCGAGAAATTAAGTCCAGCCGCACTGCTCGAGAAAGCCAATCAAATCGCTGGAAATCACGGCATTGGCGTGGTGGATTTGGTCGAAAACCGTTTTGTTGGTATGAAATCACGCGGCGTCTACGAAACTCCTGGTGGCACGCTCTTGTACCACGCCCGTCGCGCCGTCGAAAGCATCACCTTAGACCGCGAAGTGCTGCACACTCGAGACAGTATACAAGCCAAATACACCGAGTTGGTGTACAACGGATTCTGGTTCACCGCCGAGCGCGAAGCCATGCAAGTTTACTTTGACCACGTGGCAAAAAGCACCACTGGCATTGCCCGCATGAAAATGTTTAAGGGACAATCGCTGGTTGTCGGACGGAAATCCCCGATCAGCCTCTACGACCCGACCCTGGTCACATTTGAAAAAGAAACCGTTTACGACCAAGCTGACGCTGGCGGATTTATCAAACTGAATGCCCTTCGCGCTCGAGTTCGGGCACGATTGCAAAAGGATTGAATTTTAAGAAGCTCGAGTTCGTGTGAGATTGAACAAAAATCGAACCTGATCCGACCTACAATAACCAAAAGAGGTGAATTATGACACTCGAGATTAGTGAAACCACCATGCGAATGCTTGAAGCCGAAGCAGCCCGTCAACACACCACACCAGAGTCTCTGGCAGAAAATCTGGTACGTCGCGGTCTTTTAACCAAAAAACGAGATGCAAGCCACCTTGCAGGCGGTTGGACTGATGCCGAAGTTGAGAATTTCGAGAAGATTACCTCAGCCTTTCGAGAAACCCCAAGAGACACCGATGACCAGAATCATCTTTGATACCAACGCTTACACGCAACTCAAAAGCAAAAACCCTGAAGATTCCGTAGCCATATTGGAATTCAGCGATGAAATCGGAATTCCAATCGTTATTGTAGGTGAATTACACGCTGGTTTTTATGGCGGCAATAAACCCAAAGCCAACCTTGAAGAGTTTGAAGATTTCTTAGCCGTAACCAACGCTCGAGTCTTAAACATAAGCATAAAAACAGCAAAGATTTATGGGGAATTGTTTGTGCAACTCCGAACAAAAGGAATTAAAGTGCCCCAAAATGATCTTTGGATTGCCGCACTGGCATTAGAGTTTGATTTTATCGTGTACTCGTTCGATAAGCATTTTAAATGGATTGATGGAATTAAGGTCATTCAATCGTTTGATGATTTACTTGACATCATGTTTAACAAATAAAACAAAAACCTTCGCGCTCGAGTTTAGGCAGATTACAAAAGGATTAACCATGAACGACCCATTTGCCCATTGTGGTTACTGCGGGACAGCCTTCGCGCCCGATCAACCCGTGCATACTCGGGTTTGCTCGAGTTGCAACCGAACCAGTTATCGCAATCCCACACCCGTCGCGGTCATGCTCGTCCCCGTGACGCTCGAGGATTCTGACGCGTTGGGCTTGTTGGTGATTCGGCGCAGCATTCCACCCAAGGAAGGGCAACTTGCCTTACCAGGTGGGTTTATCAGTTACGGCGAATCGTGGCAAATGGGTGCAACTCGAGAAGTGCAAGAAGAAACAGGTTTACAACTCGAGGCAGAATCAATTCGTTTGGCAAGTGTTTTAAGCGCCCCTGACAGTACCATTTTGATTTTTGGGATTGCACCAGTCCAAGCCGCAAACGTACTCGAGGGTTTGAGTATCTCGAGCGAAACGTCCGAGGTGACGGTTTTAAACTCCTTTGCAGCTTTGGCTTTTCCGTTACACACTCAAATTGCTCAAGAATTTTTTGATGGGAAGTTTCGTTAAACTCGAGTTTAGGCACGGTTGCAAAAGGATTAAGTTTTAGAGAACTCGAGATCAAGTGAGATTGAACAAAACCCAAATCTGATCTGCTTTACAATCATTAACGAGGTGACATATGACACTCGAGATTAGTGGAACAACCCAGAATTTATTGCTTGCCGAAGCCGAACGTCAACACACTGACCCCGAATTGTTGGCTCGTCGTCTGATTCGGTTGGGATTGCTGACCAAACAGCGCGACGCAAGTCATTTGGCAGGCACTTGGTCAGACGAAGAGTACCGAGCGTTTGAGGCAAGCGTCGCTTCACTTCAAGAAGTCGTTGAGGGAGACAATGACTAAGGTTTTATTGGACACGAATACTTACACATTATTCAAAAATCAAAAGTCAGAAGATGCTTTGAATATTGTAGATTTTGCCATTGAAATTGGTTTACCAAATGTTGTCATGGCGGAATTGTATTCGGGTTTTTATTCTGGGAATCGGTTCGCTCAAAACGTCAAAGAACTCGAAGAATTCCTACAGCTTCCAAACACTCGAGTGGTTCATTTCAGCAAAGCTACCCCACAAATTTTTGGCGAACAACAAGCCAAACTGCGAAAGCAAGGAATCACCGTACCTCACAACGATTTATGGATTGCATCTTTGGCTATCGAACACGATTTTGTGGTGTATTCATTGGATAAGCACCTCAAAATGATTTCATCAATTACCGTCATTCAATCATTTTCTGACTTCCTGGATTTATGACCCGAATCCTTCCTCAACTCTCCCCCAATCTCGAGCGTCCAACCATCGTGTGCTTGTGCGGTTCAACACGGTTTTATGGTGTGTTTTCAAAATTGAATCTCGAGGAAACTTTGGCTGGAAAAATTGTGCTTTCAATCGCTAGTGATCGCCAAACAGAAGAAACTATTTTTGATTCCATGAACGAAATTGAACTCGAGGAACTCAAACAAAAACTCGATAAACTGCATTTTCAAAAGATTGATTTGGCAGACGAAATTTTGGTGGTGAACGTGGGCGGTTATGTCGGTGAAAGCACCACTCGAGAAATTTTCTACGCTCAAGAAAACCGTAAACATGTTCGCTGGCTCGAGCCTGAAAATATCCCAACGCATTTGAAAGAACCATCATGATTCCAGAACTTCGTACCGCCGCACTCGAGGATGCTGCATTAATTGCGCGGCTGACGCGTGAATGCTGGGTTGGGAAACCCGCAAACTCGAGCGGGCATTTTGAATCGGTTGAAATGGTTGAGAAAAGTTTGCGTGAGGGCAACGCGATCATCATGTTTCTCGAGGGTGTTGCGGTGGGTAGCATCCGTTGGTATCCGGTCATGGGCGAGAGCACACCCGAGGTCACTTATCACGGTGCTATCGCTTGGGAGATTGGTCGGCTCGGCATTTTACCCGCTTACCGTGGACGTGGTTTGTCAACCTGGTTGATGAACGAGATCATGATTCGAGCAACCTCGAGAGGCATTGAAGAATTGCGGCTTGCGGTGCGAACCGATGAACCAGGCTTGCTCAAGTTTTACAAGCGTCAAGGGTTTTTTGAGGACTCGAGCATCAAGTACAGCCACGCCAATCCGAAGAGTCAACCACCGATCACGATGCGAAAATATTTGTTTTCACACCGTCCATCTCGAGGAGATTTTGCATGAGCAACACTAAAAAACCGTGGGGTGGACGTTTTGAAGCCCCGACTGACAAACTCGTGGAAGCTTTTAACGCCAGCGTGGATTTCGATAAGCGCTTGGTGCTCGAGGATATTGCGGGCAGCCAAGCGCACGTGAAAATGCTGGGCACAGTAGGGATTCTCGAGCCTGAAGAAGTCACACAGATTCTCGAGGGTTTGGGGAAAGTTTTAAATGAAGTCGAGTCTGACGTGTTCCCGTGGCGCACCGAACTCGAAGATGTTCACATGAACGTCGAAACGCGACTTAAAGAATTGATTGGAGCTGTGGCTGGAAAACTGCACACGGCACGCTCGAGGAACGATCAGGTAGCGCTCGATTTTCGCTTGTGGGTCAAAAAAGCTTGCCTTCGCACGGCGCACAAGCTCGAGGTGTTGCGTGAGGTGATGCTCTCGGAGGCTGAACGGAATTTTGGCACGATCATGCCTGGTTACACGCATTTGCAGGTGGCGCAACCGATTTTGTTGTCGCATTGGTTCATGGCGTATTTCGAGATGTTCAACCGCGACATCAGTCGTTTTTACGACGCCGCAAACCGCATGAATGAAAGTCCACTCGGGGCTGGGGCACTGGCGGGAACACCGTGGCAAATTGATCGTTTTGCCACCGCCAAAGAGTTGGGTTTTGCCGCCCCAACCCGTAACAGTTTGGACAGTGTGGGTTCTCGGGATTTTGCGCTCGAGTTTTTGAGTGCCGCCAGCATTTGCATGGCAACCTTATCCAGAATTTCTGAGGAATTGATTCTCTACTCGAGCTTCGAGTTTGGTTTTGTGATTCTGCCCGATTCGCACACCACAGGCAGCAGCATCATGCCGCAAAAGAAAAATCCTGATGTCAGCGAATTGGCGCGGGGCAAAGCTGGGCGGGTTTTTGGGGATTTGATGGCACTTTTAACCGTGGTCAAGGGTACGCCGCTTGCCTACAACAAAGATTTTCAGGAAGACAAAGAGGCGTTGTTCGACACGCTGGACACGCTGAACGGCAGCTTGCGCGTGGCGGCGACGGTCTTGCGCAATATCGAATTCAATGCCGCACGCGCGCGGGCCGCCGCGATCAGTGATTACACCAACGCGACCGACTTGGCCGATTACCTGGTGCGCAAAGGCTTGGAATTTCGCAAGGCGCACGAAGTCATCGGCCGCATCGTGGTCTTTGCGATGCAGCAGGGCAGGGAATTGCACGAGTTGACGCTGGCTCAGTGTCAGCAGTTTTCGCCGTTGTTCGAGGCTGATCTGTTCGAGGCGATTTCGTTGGAAGCTTCGCTGGCGGGCAAGCGGGCGGTTGGCGGGACGGCACCGGAGCGGGTGCGGGCTGAACTGGCAGCGGTCAAGGCTGCGCTGGAATATTGAGCTTTGATAATAGAAGAGCCGACCGTCCGGCTTGGGACCTTCGGGTCGGCTCGGAACTGCTGATGTCCTCACCCCATCAACAGTCAGATTACTGTCATTTTTGCCACAAGCGTGTAGGAGCGTCAAGCCCTATTCAACTTTGAAGAGAACATAATTTCGGCGCGCCATCCGATTGTGGCTTAATGCTTTACTTGAGCTTTTGCAGTTTCTCTGCCGCTGCCTGCAAGGTTTCTTCACGCTTGCAATAACAGAACCGGATTTGCTGCGCGCCGAGTTCGGGCCGACTGTAAAAGCTGCTGCCGGGCACGACCGCGACGCCGATTTCGCTGATGAGGTACTTGGTGAACTCTACATCGTTGGCGAAGCCGAAGCCCGAGATGTCGGTCATGATGTAATACGCCCCATCCGGCTTGTAACAGCGAAAGCCCGCCTCTTCCAATACGCCCAACAGGAAGTCCCGCTTTTGCAGATAGGTCGTTTGCAGCTTGTCATAATAGCTTTGCGGCAAGCCGAGCGCATGCACGCCCGCTTCCTGCA
>JANLWR010000120.1:0-10963 GCA_031364625.1 Deinococcales bacterium
GGCTCGAGTCTTGATTATGGACGAACCCACCGCCGCGCTGGGTGTCCCCGAGCAGCGCAAGGTCGTCGAGTTGATTCACCGCCTGAAATCTCAGGGTGTGTCGATTATTTTTATTTCGCACAATCTAATTGACATTTTTGCCGTGGCAGACAGAATTATGGTCTTGCGTCGCGGCGAACTTGCAGGTGAAAGACTTTCCAAAGACACCAACGGCGATGAAATCGTCAAACTGATGGTTGGAGGTTGAGGCTCGGTATGCCAAAGCTTGGGATTCTAACTTCGGGTGGCGATTCGCCCGGCATGAACATGGCAATCTGGCAAGCCAATACCGCTATGCAAGAACTGGGCTGGCAAGTGCTTGGAATCCGCGAAGGTTTCGCAGGCTTATTGCATGGCGATTTTCTCAAGCTCGAGACAGCCGACACCATGCGTTACACACGATACGGTGGCACGTTTTTGGCTTCGTCTCGAGACCCAGATTTTGCCGCAAAAATTCCCGACGCGATCTTGCAACTCGAGCAAGCTGGCATCACCCACTTGCTGGTGCTTGGCGGCAACGGCTCGATTCGTGGCGCGGCGGCACTGGCAAGCGCTGGCATCAAAGTCGTTGGGATTCCGGCAACCATCGACAACGACGTGGCGGGTTCGGAGGATTCAATCGGTTTTGACACCGCCTGCAATTTTGGCTTACAGATGATTGACCAATTTCGGGACACGCTTGAGGCGCTGCCAAGGCTGTGCGTCCTCGAGACTTTGGGTGGTGACACCGGATTTCTGGCGCTGGAGGTTGGGCGTGCGGGAGGTGCGGATTGTGTTCTCTTGCCCGAGCATCCAATCTCGAGTACGGAGCTTTTTAAAATTGCCCAAACTGCCATCAAACACCACAACTACACCCTGATCGTTGCCAGCGAAGGTTATCCCGACCTCGAGCAAGTTGTGCTTGAACTCGAGCAAGAGCTTCGATTGCGCTTGCGGTTTTCCAGACCCTCGCACTCTATGCGCGGTGGTCGCCCAAGCAGCCACGACAGGTCACTGGCGGCAGCGCTGGCACTTGCAGCTTGCACTGCACTGGCAAAGGGTGAATCTGGCATGATTGGCTGGCAAAATGGTAAAGCAAAACGTCTTGATTTTCAGGACATTCCAGACAAAAAAATATTAAACAGAAAAAATCAAAAACAGAATCTCGAGACATCAATAAACCATCCCCATTCGTAGGGGATGGTCTGAGACCATCCCCTACGACCATCCCGTTCAATCAAAACCAGGAGGAAACACCATGCCCTTAGTCACCGCAAACGACGTTCTGATTCCCGCCCGAGCTGCCGGTTATGCCGTGGGCGCTTTCAACTGCATCAACCTCGAGTTTGTTGGGGCTTGCATTGCCGCCGCCGAACTCGAGAACAGTCCCGTCATGATTGCCACGACCACGGGCGCGTTAAAGTACGCCAGTTGGGTTGGTTTTCCCGCCGCGATTCGGGCAATGGCACAGGCGAGCAGAGTGCCTGTGGTCTTGCACCTCGATCACGGACAAACGCTTGCAGAGGTTGAACAGGCGTTGAAGGCTGGTTTCTCGAGCATCATGATTGATGCCTCGCACATGTCGTTTGAAGAGAACGTGGCGCTCACCAAACAAGCCGCCGACATGGCGCACGGGTACAACGTCAGTCTCGAGGCAGAAATTGGGCAGATTGGCGGCAAAGAGGACGACATTGTGGCAGATGAGGCGTTGACCGACCCAAGTATGGTTGCCGAATTTGTGCGTTTGACCGGCTTGGATATTCTTGCGCCCGCCTTCGGTTCGGCGCACCAAAAAAACCGTGGCGAAATCTTTTTAGACTTTGACCGACTCGAGAAAATCGCGGCGGCAACCCCACTGCCTTTGGTGCTGCACGGTGGTTCCGGCGTGCCATTTGAAAGCATGAAAAAAGTGATCGCCAGGGGTGTGGGCAAGGTCAATTTGGGTACGGAATTGCAAAAGACATTCTCAAACAAACTGCGTGAAACGGTTCTAGCAAACCCAAGCGAATGGGACGGACGTAAACTGTTCAAACCGAGTATCGAAACCCTGACAGACGTGGTGCGTGACCGCATGAAAACCATCGGCTCGAGTGGCAAGGGTGGCGCAATGTGAAGGCAAGGCTGAAGCGTTTGATGGGCAGTGACGGCAAGTGTTTTGATGTCGCCATCGATCACGGTTTTTTTGGTGAACTCGGTTTTCTGGCAGGCATTGAAAACATGGACGCCGCCGTCAAAGCCGTGGTCGCGGCAGCACCCGACGCGGTGCAACTGAGCCTCGGGCAAGCCAGACGATTGCAAACCGTACCAGGCAAACAAAAACCGTCACTGGTTTTAAGAACCGATGTGGCAAATGTCTACGGCTCGAGTTTACCGAGTGCGCTTTTCAGTGAATTGATCGAACAGCCGCTCGAGCAGGCATTGCGTCTGGATGCCGCCTGCGTGGTGGTGAATCTGTTCATGCTGCCAGGTCAGCCCGAAGTTTTTAGGGCTTGCATTCAAAACATCAACAAGCTCAAACCGCAATGCGAGCGTTACGGAATGCCCCTGATGATCGAACCACTGGTGATGCAGGACAACACCAAATCTGGCGGTTACATGGTGGACGGCACGCTCGAGAAAATTTTGCCCTTGGTGCGCCAAGCGGTCGAATTGGGTGCGGACATCATCAAAGCCGACCCTTGCGATAACGAAAAGGAGTATCACAAAGTCATTGAAATTGCGGGTGATGTTCCCGTGCTGGTGCGCGGCGGTGGGCGGGTCAGCGACCAGGAAATTCTCGAGCGAACATTTGAACTGATGCGGCAGGGCGCGATGGGGATTGTTTACGGGCGCAACGTGATTCAACATAAAAACCCAACCTTAATGACTCGAGCACTCATGGCAATCGTGCACGACAACGCCAAACCAGATCAAGCACTCGCCATTCTCGAGGGTGCGTCATGAGCCAGCAGGTTTTGCGCTTTGGCGTGATCGGTTGCGGTTTGATGGGACGCGAGTTCGCATCGGCGGCGGCACGTTGGGCGCATTTACTCGAGATGGATGTCAAACCCGAAATTGTGGCGGTTTGCGACACCAACCCGAAATTGATGGAATGGTTCTCGGGTAACTTTGAGGGCGTCAAGCAATCCACCACCGATTATAAAGCCTTACTCGAGAATCCCGATGTGGACGCGGTGTACTGCGCCGTGCCGCACAATTTACACCAAGATTTGTACATTGCGATCATTAGGGCGGGCAAGCATTTATTGGGCGAAAAACCGTTCGGCATGAACTTGGAGCAAAACATGGCAATCCTCGCGGAACTTGAAAACCATCCAGAACTGATTGTGCGTTGCTCGAGCGAATTTCCATTCTTTCCAGCCGCGCAAAAAATTGTCAACATGGCGCTCGAGCAAAAATTTGGACGGATCATTGAAGTCGAGGCGGGCTTTCATCACTCGAGCGATCTTGACCCGCAAAAGCCAATCAATTGGAAACGCATGATTGCCGTGAACGGCGAATACGGCGTGATGGGCGACCTGGGATTTCACACGGTGCATATTCCGTTTCGCTTGGGTTGGAAGCCGCAAAATGTTCGGGCGGTGCTTTCAAATATTGTGACCGAAAGACCCGATAGCACGGGCAAACTTGTGCCTTGCGAAACTTGGGACAACGCGCAACTCTTGACATGCGTTTCGCACGATGGTTACGAATTTCCAATGAACCTGTCCATGAAACGCATCGCGCCAGGTGAGCAGAACACTTGGTTTATCAAAATTGCTGGCACAAAACTCAGCGCCCAATTCAGCACCAAACGTCCCAAAACGCTTCGCACCATGCCGTACTCGAGCGGCACGGCACAGGCTTGGTGTGACCTCGATGTTGGCTATGACACGGTGTACCCAACCATCACGGGCAATATTTTTGAGTTTGGGCTGGGCGATGCGATTCTTCAAATGTGGGCGGCATTCTGCGATGAGGTTGCTGGCAACACCCCGCGTTTTCAGTGCGCCACCGCACTCGAGGCGGCAAGCAGCCACAAGTTATTTACCGCAGCGCTCGAGTCGCAGCGCAGCAGTTCGGTGGTTGCGTTAGACTGGAAATAATCATGAATTCAGACCCGCTCGAGGTGGTATCCACAGGTATTTTCGTTGCCGATTGCGTGGCGCGTCCAGTCCTTGCTACGCCCACCAAGGGCAAACTCGAGCTTGTGGATTCGATAGGTCTGTACTCGGGTGGTTCGGCTGCCAGCACGGGTTACGGTCTGGCGCGGTTTGGGATCAAGACGGCGGTGATTGGGCGGATTGGCTTTGACGGTTTTGGCGATTTTATGCTGAACGAGGCAAAACGCCACGGTGCTATTGCCATGCTCGAGCGCGATGAAAACGCGGGAACATCTTCAACGCTGGTGACGGTGGACGAGGACGGCGAGCGTTCGTTTTTGCATTATATCGGCGCGAACGCAAACCTTCGCACTTCGGATATTTCACTGATCGAATTAAAAGCTCGAGGTTTAAAAATTCTCCACGTGGCGGGTTATTTTGCGCTGCCAGGCATGGAAGGCATTGACGGCAGCCCCACCACGGAGATGTTCAGGGAGGCTCGAGGCTTGGGGATTCAAACGTCTTTGGACAGCGTTTGGGACGCCAGGGGGCGCTGGATGCAATTGATCGGCACGGTGCTGCCCGAAACCGATTACTTCTGCCCGAATCTTCAAGAGGCTCGAGCCATCACCAACCTGCCCGAGAACGCCGCGCCGCTCGAGGTCGCCCAGGCTCTGTTCGCGGCTGGTGTGCGGGAAATTGTGGCGCTGAAAATGGGCGAACATGGCTCATTCGTGATGGACAAAAGCGGGCGGCATCACACGGTTGGCATCGCCAATGTCCCCAGCATCGACGGCACAGGCTCCGGCGATGCGTTTATCGCTGGGTTCTTGGCAGCGCGTTTAAAAGGTTTGAATCTTCTCGAGGCGGCAAAGTGCGGCAATGCCGCCGGTGCGATGTGCGTGCGGGCTGTGGGCGCAATGACGGACATGACCGATTGGCAAGAACTGACACAAATCGCCGAGGGCATTCAGGAGGTTGTATGAACCGCAGCCAGATCAACCAAATCATTCGTGATGGTGAAATGTTCGCGCTCGAGCACGGTTTTAAACTGCCGCCATTTGCGTTTTGGACACCCGAGGAATGGGCTAGCAAAGGCACAGAATGCCGCGAGATTACCCAGAACGGTCTGGGCTGGGATGTCACCGATTTTGGATTGAACGATTACGTGGGCAAAGGCGTGCTGCTGTTCACGGTGCGCAACGGCAAACTCGAGAATCTGAAAACTGGGCGCGGCAAAATTTACTGCGAAAAAATTTTGATCTGCAAACCCAATCAACTTGTCTTGCACCATTATCACAAATCCAAAACCGAAGACATCATTAACCGTGGCGGCGGCACGCTCGAGATTGTCTTGCACTGGGCTAACAAGCAAAGCCAGTTCACCGACCAGCCAATTACGGTTTCCTGCGACGGCGTTGAACGCACTGTTGCGGCAGGCGGCGTGGTGACGCTCAGTCCTGGAGAAAGCATCACGCTCGAGCCTTACATGTACCATCAATTTCGAGCGGTGGGCGCGGCGGTGCTGGCAGGTGAGGTTTCGACGGTCAACGATGACGCGAACGATAATTTCTTTCTCGAGGCTGTCGGAAGGTTTCCGACCATAATCGAAGATGAAATGCCGTACAGGTTACTGATGACCGAATATGCAAAACAGTATCAGCACTAATTTCTCGAACAGGATTTCAATTCAAGTGCTCTGGCAACTCCAACTCAAACCGAACTTCGGGCAATGCCTTGATGTCTTCCCGAATCATCGGATCGACCCGCTCCAACCTGGCTCGAGCCGCCAGCCGTCCATACAGCCTCGAGGTGGCTTTCAAGACCATGAGCTGCACCCCAATGTTCAAAGCCGCTATCTCAGCCAAACGCTCGCCCAGGCGCAAGCATTCCTCAAAACGCTCGAGCGCGAACAGGTCGCGCATGGCTTCAATGCCCAGTTTGGCGAGGCTAAACTCGAGTTGATAGCGGACATCTTCGACCCATTCCAAATCGCTGCTTGGCAAAAACGCTCCCGAATACAACGCCAGTGCCCGCTTCAAGCCCGTGCTGCCTCCCTGTTCGAGGTGCTGGCGTAAATCCCGTACATCCCAACGCAGGCGCACCCCCAGTGGTTCGATCTGGTAGGTGTTGCGGGTTTTGTCAAACGGGATGGTCAGTCCAGGAATTTGGGTCGCAATGCTTTCTCGAAGCTTGTGGATTCGGTTTCTGGCAGAGGCATGTGACCCGCTCGAGAACAACGCCTCGATGATCGAATCAATCTTTGATTCCCCGACCTCGAGCAAATACACCAGAAATTCGATGGCTTTGCTGGTTCCCGCCTCGAGTTTGATCGCTTGACCGTTGACTTCAATGGCGTAGCGACCCAAGGTCAGAAGGCGCACCTCTTGTGGACTTTGCGCCTCTAAGAGCGACCAGTCTTCCCTGAGAATTTCGGTGCCCGGTTGTTGGGTGGCGCAGACCACCTCAAAAACATGTGGCAAAGCCCTCAACTCGAGGGCAAAATAAGCCCGCGAACCCAGCGCGTGACGGGCATTGACGGCTCGAGCCAAGGCTTGAAAGCCCTGGCTTTGCTGATTGGCTTGAAAGTGTGCTTCAGCCAGATGCAGGTAGGCAATGCCAGCGTCGCGCTCCAAGTCCCGGGTTTCGAGCACGACAATTGCCTCTTCTAACACCTTGATCGCATCCCTATTGCCGTGACGGGTCAGGAGTGCGGCATGGCGCACCGCCAGAATGGCTTCAAAAATCAGACTTGAAGCCTGTCCTTTGGGAATCAAACCCCTGGCTCGAGCCAGGTGGGCTTGCGCCACGTACAAATCACCTTGCTCGGTCAGTAAGGCACTTAAAGCGAGTTCGGCGTACAACTCGGTCTCCCATTCAGCCAATTCTTTGGCATTCGAGGCGGTCTCGAGGTAAATGCTGGCGGCTTTTTCGATCAAGCCATTTGTTCGTGCCAGGAAACCGTGAATCAAGCCGGCTCGGGCGCGGTCCGCGCCTGCCGCAAGCCGATCAAAAGTGTCCAGATCGGCTTGAGCGCCCGCCAGGTCTGCGGCGTAGGCGCGAGCGGTGGCACGCAGCAGCAGCACGCCAGGATTGGTCGGATTTTGCTCGAGTGCCACGTCCAAATACTTCAGTGCGGCGCTGTCGCGTCCAAGCTCGAGCAAGACAAGGGACAGGCTCTGCGAATAACGCGGCAACAAACGCCTGCCCAACTGATCGGATGCCGCCAGTTGCCAGGCGTGCTCGAGTTCTTGTTGGGCTTGTAGCAGTTGACTGGCGGCAAACAATTGCAAACCATGCTCGCGCCGCCAAATGGCACGCCCAAAGGCACTGAGCTTGCTTTGATCGACCTGCTGCAAGAGCGCTTCGGCTCGAGCGCCGCTGGCGCAAAACCGCAGGATGGTGGCGGCAAACACCAAGCCTTCCTCGAGTCCAAGGGCATGGGCACGGTAAAAGCAGTCCAGGGCTTGAACATTTCGGTCCAGACCAAAAAAGCACTGCCCTGCCCACAAGACATCTTCTGCGTTCGGAGACTCGAGCCTTAAAAAGCGCTCGAGTCCTGGCTCGAATTGGTCTGAAAGGTACGCCTCGAAGATGGGGTTGATGTCGTTCATCAAGTAAGTCTCACCGATGTGGAGGATTTGAGGGGACGGGAGTTCACCGAGGGTTGTGCAGACTCATTATGCACCAAACGACGGAGGTTTGTATGAACAAAATTCGTATGATGGCATTTCGGTTGATTCTCGGCGTAGTTGCCCTGTTGCAAGTCGCTCAGGCGAATGGACTTCCGAGCACCTTGGGCGGAAAGTAGGCTGGGCAGAACGTAAGCTCGAGCTTCCAAGTTCAAGTTTTAAAAACCAAACTTGAAAAACAAAACCGTGCGCCTGGACTTCATCAGGCACACGGTTTTGTTTTCGCTCGCGCCTGCCTGCAATCTGGGCTGGCGTTTCGAGCAATTCCAAAACTTTTACCTCGCCCCAAAGACTTGCATCTCGAGCACCCGACCTCGATTCGAGCGGCTTGCCATGTAAACAAACGCCGCCGCAATTTCGGCGGGGTCAATCCAGGTGTTTGGGTCGGCGTCTGGCATGTCGCGGCGGTTGGCGGGCGTGTCCACCGCACCCATCGGGTACACCACCCCAGCTTTGGCGCTCGAGCCTTTCAGTTCGGCATCGAGCGATTTTAAGAAAAGTGCCACCGCGCCTTTGGCTGCCGTGTACAGTGCCGCACCACCCCCAGAACCTCGAGCCACCTGCGCGGCTGAAATACCGCCAATAAAGCCATTTTCTTGTTTTAAAACTTCAGGCAAAACTGCTGCAACCGCAAATGCCAACGTTTTGACGTTGACATCAAACATCCGTGTGAAATCTTCGGGTTTGAACTCGAGAATTTTGCCCGTGCTAAAACCGCCAACGGTGTGAATCAAACCGTCAATTCGTCCGTAATGCGCCAACGTTGCGGCGACCATCGCTTGCGCACCCTCGAATGAACTTAAGTCAACGCCAACCGCCAGTCCTGCGCCCAATCGTTCTCGGGCGCGTTCGGCGTTGTTTGGGCGGTCTGCCAATGCCAATTGCGCCCCTGCCGCCTGAAACGCGGTGTTGATGGCGCTCGAGATTGCCCCGCCAGCACCGGTAATGATAAAAACCTTGCCCGTTAGACTCATGCTTTATCTTGGCTTAAGACCATGAGTTGATCTCGAGATTTTAATTTTACGCTACCTTGCATCAAGGGTAATTTGACAAGCCACAAGAATTTCGTGCGCCCTTTTGACACAATGTCACTGGTAACGCAGTGCAGGACACGCCATTTGCTTTGGGCAAACGATAATCTTAAACAACACCGTGCTAAACTGGGGTTCAGAAATAAACGAAAAAAGGCGTGTGTGAACAACGAACTTCAACTCATCTCGAAGCGCTTAACAGGGCTGACCATGAAACGCCCAGGCTTGGCGCTTGGGTTTTGGGGCGAACCTGGCATCGGTAAAACACATTCAACCCTTGCCCTCTTGCGTGGTGCGCCGTGCCAAACCCGCACCGTTCACGCCACCCAAGCTTTTGATAAAATCATGGGGCAAATCCCAAAACCCAAGAAATTGACGCTCTGGCTCGAGAAAAGTTTAGAGCGAGTTGGTAAAAACCAAACGCTCGAGGCTGGAATTTTAAATCAAGCCCTCGTGGCGTTGCTGGCGGCAAACGCCCCAATTATTTTGCAGGTCGAAGATTTGCACGAGGCGAGCGGGGAACGGCTCGGGTTTTGGCAGCAAGTGGCGCTCGGTGTGACCCGAACTCGAGGGGTTGGGTTGATTGTTACCAGTCGCACCCAACCACCCGAAGGCTTTGAAGCAGTCAGGCTCGCGCCGCTCAACCGCGAAGAATCTGATGCGTTACTCGAGACTGAAATCGCTACAAAATTACCAACCGAGGCGCTGGCATGGTTGTTTGAACGCGCCGCCGGAAATCCATTGTTCACGCTCGAGTTTTTTCGACTTCTGGCACGGCAGGGTTCACTCTGGAATGACGGACAACGTTGGCGCTTTCGGACTCCGATGCAGGAGACCATGCCCGTCACGGTTGAAGCCCTGATTGAACAAATGCTCCATGAAACCGCCAGCACGCCAGCGCTCGAGAATGCCATTGGTGCGAAAGCCATGCTCGGACTTGGAGCAAGCGAAAGCTTGTGGGCTGAGGTTGCAGGGTTGACGCTCGAGGATTTAAGTGCGGTCAAAAAAGAACTCGAGTATCGGGGGGTGCTCGTGGATGGTGAATTTGCACATCCATTGTTCCGTGAAGTGGTCGCACATGGATTAACACCTGAACGGCGTCAAAAATTTGCAGGACGGGCGCTCGAGGTTTTAAAAGATGATCCCCGGGTTGCGGCTGAGTTTGTGAAAGATGCGAGACTTGAGGCGAGTGAGGCACTGATTTGGTTTGAGAAAGCAGCAGATGCTGCCAAAAGCATAGAAGACGAAATTCAATCGGCTCGATTTAAAGCCAGAGCAATTGAATACGCACCTGACGAGAAACGTGCGACACTGGCGTTTGAGGCTGGGCAAGTTCTGGAAAAAGCCGACCGCCCACAAGCGATAAGACTGCTGCAAATTTCTCTCGAGCAACGCCCGAAGCACGCGGACACCATCTTCTGGCTTGCTGGTTGCTACGCTGGTCTCGGAGAATCGTACAAGGTTGAAAATTTACTGGATCGCATTTCTGATGACGAAAAAACGCAAATGGATTGGATCAAACGCCAGATCAGTTTGAAATTTGCCCTTGGTGATTACACAGGTGTTCTCGAACGTTGGAAGGAAGATTCACGACTTCACGATGACCTTGACCCTGTACTTGCTTACAACGTGGGTTTTGCTCGAAGCTGTCGAGGGGATCAAGTGGGTGCTGAATCTATCGCACTCGAGGCACTAAACCAGCCTCAAATCACTGACTTGAATCGCGCTCGGCTTTGGTTGGTTTGCGGATTATCGTGGCATTACCGGGAGCAGCAAACCAAAGCGTTAACTTGCTATGACAAGGCATTGGCTGCGGCAGTAGAAGCCAAGAATCCCGCTTTTACCGCTGCGACCCTGCACAATCGGTCAATGGTTTGGGAACACATGAGCCAGGAAACACAAATGCTTGTTGATACCGAAGAAGCCTTACGGCTCTATGCTGAAGCTGGAATCAGTCGTCAATACGCCAGTACATTGACCAAAAAGGCGCGAATTTTGCATGAGATGGGAGAATATGATCGTGCGGAAGAGTGCTTCCAAGAGAGTCGCACGATTCTGCTCCAAAACGACGCTTCACACTTTCTTGTGACCTGTGAGTGTCTATTCAGCGAATTGTATTTGGACTGGCAGCCTTCTTATG
>JANLWR010000131.1:0-4475 GCA_031364625.1 Deinococcales bacterium
AGAAAGTAAAGCCACACCAAGTCTCCTTGATGTTCTACGTGATGCAGGGAAGCCCATGACCCCAGAAGAAGTTTTTCGGGCTGCTGGCTATAACCACGACTCACTCGAGGAATTTTATGCACATTTAAAAGAAGCACTCAATAAAAACGAGATTCGCCAGGTTGAAAACTCGAGCAGCGTTCAGGATAGAATGCTCGAGATCGCCGCATGAGAATTCAATCGTTGCACATTGGGAAAGCCATCGCGCCAGACGCGCCACAAGAGGCGTTATTGGTTGATGAAACTGTTTCCAAAGGCAACAATGTGGGGCGTGGTTTTAAGAGTCTGCAAGAATTCAAGATTCAATTTGATGATGACAAAAACACTGAATTGTTTCGTCCTACTGTGATAGTTGGCGAGAATGGTACTGGTAAAACCAATCTACTTGAAGCATTGGTGACCATTTTTAGAGATTTAGATTTAGATCCAAAGCAAAAGAAAGACCGAACTCCATTTGCATATACTCTGAAATACGAGTGTAAAAAAAAGCAGTTACATATTTATGCTAAAGAACAAGAGATACCAAGTTTTGTAGTGGATGGTCAACCTATCACAAAAGCGGATTTCCAGCGTCAGAAAGACGATTTATTACCAAGACATATTTTCTGTTACTACAGTGGCAACAATCCGCGCCTTGCTCGATTGTTTTACACCCATCAAAAAAATCACTTGGATGATTTAACAACAAAATATGAAGAACGCTCTAAAAATCGTGATATTAGTCTTGAGTTACAACGATTTTTTTATGCTAAGACTGTACATTCAAAATTCGTACTTTTATCGTTTTTTACTGAAGGTGATCAGAAATCCAAAGATTTCTTAGCAAAAGAGTTTGGTATTACCGGCTTAGAATCTGTGTTGTTTGAAATTCGTAAACCAACATGGGCAACGGGTACACGAGTGGCTAAAGGCAGTGATGTCGAGCGCTTTTGGCGGGCTAAGGGCTTGGTAAAAGTTTTTCTGAATCATTTGTACGAGTATAGTTTTGCTCCCCTCGAGTTACCTGATGTAAGAATTCAACGTGATTTTAATCTGGTTGACCGCGAAGATTTATTGTGTTTGTACCTAGAAAGCCCTGAAAAACTTCAGGCTTTAGTCAAAAAACATTATCCCAAACAGCAGCAATTTTTTGACGCTTTAGAAAGCACTGATATTAGTGATTTGCTCGAGGATGTAAAAGTTTTGCTGCTTTCAAATCGAAGTAAAAAACCGATTGCTTTTTCGGAACTGAGTGAAGGTGAACAGCAATTATTAACGGTTTTTGGCTTGTTGCGTTTCACTAAACAAGAGGAGTCTTTAGTCTTACTAGATGAACCAGATACGCACTTAAATCCAACCTGGGGTTGGCAATATTTCGATATGCTTCAACAAGCAGTAGATCGTCCAGAAACCAGCCACTTTATTATGGTCACTCATGATCCGCTTGTAATCTCAGGTCTACGACGTGAGCAAGTGCAAGTCCTACGTCGGCAAAGTGAGACTCATATCTCTGCTGAACCGCCAAAGGTCAGCCCTCGTGGGGCTGGGATCGCTGGCATCCTTATGTCAGAAATGTATGGTTTGCGTGGTGGCTTAGACAAATATACTCTAGAACTACTTGAAGAAAAACGTATTTTGGCAGTCACGGAAAACCTATCTCCAAAACAACGCAATCGTTTGCGTAGCTTACAGGATATGACTGAGGAACTTGGGTTCACTCGAGATGATAAAGACCCAAATTACAAGCGTTTTCTAGATGCTTTGTATAAGCGCAATGATTATCAAAGCATTATCAAAAAAGAAGGGGCTTTAGATTCAGAAGAAATTGAAGCACTTGAGCGAATGGCAATTGAAGCACTTGAGGATTTGCGGACTGTTATGCGAGAAGGTCAACTTTGAGGCATATTGATAATTCAACACTGAAATCAGAGATAGCGGCAGATAGTGATAAAAAATGGCTAAAATCTGCTAGTAGAAGACTTGCCAAAATAAATAGCGTGGTAAATGATACTGCTTTATTTACTGATGCTCGTAGAATACTTTTTAACAGTGGGCATTGGAGTGATAAATACATCAAAGACAAATTAATCGCTTTGTCAAATAATAAGTGTTGGTATTGCGAAGCTTCTTTGTCTCGCCAGCACGGTGATGTAGATCATTTTCGCCCCAAGGGTGCTGTTGAGGATGACCCAAACCATCCTGGCTATTGGTGGCTCACTTTAGAACCAAGTAATTTTCGTTTATCTTGTGTTATTTGCAATCAGTTTTCGACTCAGAATGGACAACCTACAGGAAAACGAAACTGGTTTCCTTTATTAGATGGCAGTTTTCGAGCTTATACCCCAGATGATGACATAAATCTTGAGCATCCCATGTTACTTGATCCAACAAATGCGGAGGATGTGAAATTAATTGCCTTTGATCTTGATGGTGTTCCACGTGCTTTTTTTGAAGAAACAACAGATGCGGAAAAAAATTTAAAGGCAGTGAAGTCGATTGAAGTTTTTGCGCTTGCTCAATCAGAAACCTGTCGTTTAAGAAGTAGGTGTTTACACGCAATAAATGCAGCTCTTAAAACAATTGTTGAAATTGAAGCTGTTCTTGAGCGTTTAGCTGATGAAGTCAAAGCTCGTTTTGAACATCGAATGCGTGAACTTAAAGCAGTGATTGAAGAAAGCATTGATGCTCACGCCGAATTTTTATCAGCTTCGGTCTACATTCTGAAATATCGTCGTGGACATTCATCCTGGCTAGATGATTTATTACACCAGTATGGTTATTGGGATTAGGGGATTTTATGTCTGATGCAAAAGGTTTGAGTGGTAAAGTTTGGAGTTTAGCGCACGTATTGCGCGATCAAGGTTTGAGTTATAGCGATTATCTTGAGCAGATCACCATGTTGCTGTTCTTAAAAATGGCACAGGAAAACGAAGATATTGGCGAGCAAAGCCTTATTCCTAAAGGTTTTACATGGAAAGAAATGGTGCAACTCAAAGGCACAGCACTACTCGAGCAATATCAAGCTACTCTAAAAACCCTTGGGCAAGAAAAAGGTTTACTTGGTTTAATTTACAAAGAAGCCCAGAATAAAATTGTCACCCCAACTTTATTTGCGCGTGTAGTGCAGTTGGTTAATTCCGAGCAGTGGGCTTCGTTTGGTACAGATGTCAAAGGCGATTTGTATGAAGGGTTGCTCGAGCGCAATGCACAAGATGTCAAGTCAGGCGCAGGGCAGTATTTTACTCCAAGGGCATTGATTGATGCCATTGTGGATGTTGTTGCACCAAAAATTGGACAAACAATAGCCGATCCAGCTTGTGGTACAGGTGGTTTTTTGCTTTCAGCATTTAACTATTTTAATGCTCAACTTGGTTCTAAACCTAATCCTAAAAAAGTCAAAATTTTGCGTGAGCGCACGTTTTACGGCGCAGACATTGTGCCTAGCGTCGTGCGTTTATGTGCCATGAATTTATTCTTACATGGTCTCGAGATGCCCGAAGATCAGCAGTTACTTGTTGAGAACACCAACTCACTCGAGAAAGACCCAGAACGGTTATTCGATTTGGTTTTGGCAAATCCTCCATTTGGGCGTACTAGTTCTGTTAAATTTATGAATTCTGATGATTTAAGCGGTGAGGATGAGGTAGTGCGCCGCAAAGGTTTTGTCACAACCTCGAACAAGCAATTAAATTTTGTGCAACACATCAAATCAATGCTTAAAATTGGTGGTACAGGGGCGGTAATTTTACCAGACAATGTTTTGTTTGAAGGTGGGACGGGCGAAATAATTCGTCAGGATTTACTAAAAACCTGTGATGTACATACGTTATTACGTTTACCAACAGGTATTTTTTATGCTCAAGGAGTTAAAGCCAATGTCTTGTTTTTTGAGAAAAAGGCAAAACGGGCAAAGCCTTATACAGAGCGTTTATGGATTTATGACTTACGCACCAATCTGAACTTCACCTTAAAAACACGGCGTATGGTTCGAGCTGATTTGGATGCGTTCGTTGAAACCTGTATGTTAAACCAACGCAAAGCACGTGAAGAATCCGAACGTTTTCGTAGTTTTTCATATGATGAACTTACTCGGCGTGATAAAACCAATTGGGATATTTTCTGGTTGAAAGATGAATCACTTGAGCAAAATAATAATTTGTCCACTCCAGATATTCTGGCAGCCGAGATCATTCAAGAACTTGAGGCAGCCCTCGTATCGTTTCGCAAAGTGGAACTGCAACTTCGTGCTGGAGCATAGGATCACGTACTGTTTCGTGGTCAAAAAAACAGCCCACTATCACCTGATTAGCGCCGTCACTCCAGAAATGGAGTGACTTTTTTCTTGCGTTGATGCTCGAGTCTGAAGGTATATTTTGTGTCTAAGTACACGTCAAAACTCGAAATACAAACCGATGTTCACGATTCTCGAGAACACCATCAAAAATAATTCCACGCAA
>JANLWR010000153.1:0-2072 GCA_031364625.1 Deinococcales bacterium
GCCTGCTGTGGGTAGTTTTGCCGTCTCGAGCAAGTTCAGAACATCTTCTAAATCTTCGAGTGTCGCGGAGCGCATGGTCAGCAGCAACCCGTTCCTGGGGCGCAAGCGGCTGGCTGCATGTTGAGTTCGGTTGGTTGGTCAGCGCGGTTTCGGGCTTTGCATTGCACTTTTGGCGGCTCGAGTTTGATGATTAAGTTACCGTCCTCGAGTGAGATATTGCCAACGTGGTAATTGATGGCTGGCATGGTGTCGTTGCCGTACTCGAGTTTAAGTTCAGCGTTGCTGGTGACAGGAACACCAGTCGCAGCGCGATCAAAGATGTTCAAGAACTTTTTGGCGCTCATGAATTCTTTTTTATCGCTCGCGTCTGGATTCCAAAGTTGGACGATTGTCTCAACCCAAGCGTCACTCCTTCCGCCGCAATCCATCGTTTGATAACTGACAGCTTTGACTTCGGTGACGTGATAACCCGCAGGAACTCGAGCGCCGCCGGCATCGAAAATGACGGGCGTGTCGTTGTGTGCTCGGAGGCTGGAAACAAATTCTTGTGTGTTCATGATTAACTCCTTTTTACATTGATGGGAATCAATGTGTGAAACCAAAAAAAATTAACAACAATTCTCGAGCAGCGCTTTTGCTGCTTTAAACCCTTGAGCGTCCAGCGCGTAATACATCCATTTGCCACGTTTTTCGGATGTCACCAAACCCGCCGAAGCCAGACATTTCATGTGATGGCTGACCGTGGGTTGGCTTAAACCCGTGACCGCCTCGAGGTCGCAACCGCAGACGCCGTCGCCGCAACAACCTGCTTGACCGCTCGCCAGAAACTGCAAAATTTTAAGACGCGCAGGATCAGCAAGTGCCTTAAAAACCCAAGCTGCACCCTCGAGTCCCAATGCCAGATTTTGTTCAGCATTGAGATTCATGTTTGGCTCGAGTTGAATCAGTGCAGGCATGGCAGGAGAATACAAAACATATTGATGAATGTCAATACGTTTACCAAAAAACTCGAGCCACCCCAAAAGAACTGACTCGAGCTTAAAAACTTCAAATTTTACAGCGTCAAACTTGTGGCGGCATCTCGAGCAGGAATGTTGGAATCGCTGGTGCTGTTATCACCAAGTTGTCCGTTGGCACCCAAACCCCAACAATACGCGTTTCCACTGGTCGTGAAAGCGCAACTGTGTTTCGTTCCAACATCGATACCAGAATAAACAACTGCGCCCGCACTGGGCGGACTGACCAGATTCGGAATCAAAACATTAAAATTCGCACCGTTGCCCAGTTCGCCGTCCACGTTGTAGCCCCAACAATAGGCGTCGCCACTCAGGGCAACCGCGCAGGTGTGAAAACCTCCCGTGGCGATGCTCGAGTATTCAACACTGCCAGCGCTGGGATTGCTGACCAGAACAGGAGAGTTTGATGGATTGATCGTGTTGTTGCCCAGGTTTCCATTGCTGTTGTTGCCCCAACAATAGGCTCTGCCATTGGATTGGATGCCACACGAGAAATCGTTGCCCGCCGAAATACTGACATACGTGACCCCAACCGCCGCAGTCACCAGCACTGGAATGCTCGAGGCGGTGTTGCTGCTGTTGCCCAATTGACCTTCAAGATTGCGCCCCCAACAGTAGGCAACGTTGCTCGCGGCAAGAGCGCAAGTATGCGAATACCCCGCACTGATGCTGATGTACGTTTCAGCGCCCGCACTTGGATCACTGACCAGCAACGGAATGTTAGCGCTAGCACCTGCGCCACTGTTGCCAAGTTGCCCATTGCCGTTATCACCCCAACAATAGGCATCGCTGTTCAGGCTAACAACGCAAGTATGACCGTTGCTGGCACTGATGCTCGAATAGCTCTCAAATCCGCCTGCCGGGTCAGCCACCAAGACAGGTACGTTTGAGGAAAACGTCGTGCCATCACCGAGACGCCCCGCAAAATTGTTACCCCAACAGTAGGCAACGCCGCTTAAACTGAGCGCACAACTGTGAATATTGCCGGTCACGATGCTCGAGAATTTAACGCTGGTGCTTACAGCGACAGGCACAAGTGACGTACCGCCCGTTACG
>JANLWR010000178.1:0-10884 GCA_031364625.1 Deinococcales bacterium
CTTGCAATTGTTGCATCGCAAGCGTTGAACCCGACCTTCTTTGCTTGGCGCAGTTCCGTTTTTCGTGGTGTCTTCGCTCTGACATTTTGGGCAGACTGCCCAGGTCTGTTTGGGATTGGATTTCATTGAGATTCACCTGAACTCACGATTTCAGTCTCTGCGTTGGGAATCGTTTTTTCGTTTTCAATGCTTGCTCGAGGCTCGAGATTCGTCACGATCAAGCGTTGCTGCTCGAGTGTTCCCGTCAAATGTGCGTACTTTGCTGTCTCGAGCGTCTTTATCTGTTCGGTGTGGCATTGCACAAACAAACTGAAATGAGCCGCATTTCGCGTTTGAATTTTGATCTCGAGAATCCCCGTTTCTCGCTCGAGGTTCATGATTTCACCCGTACAAGTCCAGAATGGGGCTTGAACACTGTTGGCTGGCAACGCCCGAAGCCGTCTGATTTGCGTTACACGCTCGAGGGTCGCGTCTGGCTTGCTGCGGATGAACATGGTCGCACGCCAGATTCCAGTGAGGTTCTGAGCGGTTCTCAAGGCTTCAGCGCCAACACTGGCTTTGAACTTGACCCCGTTCAAACCTAGTTCGACATTTCGACCTTGACCGAGATCATGAATCGTGATGTTGGCAACCAGAAAGGCATGGGGTTGCTGACTGATTTGAACTTCGTATTCGGGCTGTGCTGTCTCGAGCGCTTCGGGCATTGGTTTCTCCTCGATTGAAAATCAAAACGATAAACACCAGCTCTTAGAAACGCCCGTTGGGAGGGGCAAGCTGGTGCGGGTAGTACAAAAGGTGGGGGTTCTTGCCGTTCACCACGCGGTACGAATTGCAGGTGTTGGGCTGGTGTTCAGTAATCTAACACGAATTGAGGGCTTGGTTGGGCTGAGCAAAACATCAAGCATAATCCTACAATTGTAGGAATACACTTGGCAATGCTGGCATTACGGTTAAACCAATGCCCGCCCGATTGCGATGGACGCTCAAAGACACGCTCGAGAAGCACGGCATCAGCGTTTACAAACTGGTCGAACAATCAGAACTGACCAAACGCACGCTTTACGAAAACTTGGTGCATGGGAATGCGACTCGGGTGGACATTAAAACCCTCGAGAAAGTCTTGTCGGCGCTCGAGGTGTTGTTGCAACGGCGGGTGAGTCTCGAAGAAGTCGTGCAAGTTGAATGGGAAGATTAAAGAAATCCCCGATTTGATATACTCATATTCCATGAGTTATTACCCTTGGCAGCGATGCTGGTGTTCTCGAGGGGGACAGCTTCAGCTTGACTCGGCTGGGTATCTGGTTGACCCAAATAGTCCTTATTACGAATATTACCCACACAAAGTCAGTTCTTTTGAGAAAATGGATGAAGAACCTTGTCTGGTACTGCTTGGAGAGCCAGGTCAGGGCAAATCCGCAGCGATAAAAGACGCTATCAAGCTATTGCCAACAAATAGCAAGCAAATACTTCTAGACCTCAAACAAGAATCTGATTTTGCTCGTGTGGTTCGTAAACTATTTGAATGTGACGAATTTCGAGATTGGCAACGTACCGAAGAGGATTTGTATATTTTCATTGACAGCCTCGATGAATGTGCTATTCGACTCAGTAATCTCAGCAAATTGCTTGCAGAAGAACTTGAAGAACGACTTTCACTGCCCGAATCTTCAAAACGCTTGAAGTTGCGATTGGCTTGCAGGACAGCAGAATGGCAAACTGGGTTTGGATCACTTGAAGAAACGTTGAAAAAGCTATGGGTTTCAGATCACCCATCTTCGCAGCCTTCACCTGGAATTTACGAATTGGCTCCGCTTCGTAAGGCAGATGTTCAACTTGCCTTACAAACTGAAGGAATTGATGCTGTTACAGGAATTGAACAAATTGCACTGCTTCGTGCAGAACCTCTGGCATCAAAACCCGTCACTCTTTTGCTGCTCATTAAATTGTTAAAACGCAATTTTGGTGAATTGGCAGGAACACAAGTCGAACTGTACGAACAAGGTTGTCTCGAGTTGACCAAAGAACTCGACTCGGATCGTACATTTGGGCGTTCACCACGAATGAGTCCAGAGCAACGGCTTGCAGTGGCATCACGTATTGCTGCCCTAAGCATTTTTGGACGAAAAAGATTTATTTCGTTGGAACGGGCTTGGGACGATGCCCCTGACGGACTGTACATGTCTAACCTAACGGGTCAAACCGAGAAGGCACAAAATGTGGAATTTTCTGTTTTGGAAAATGAAATCACAGAAACAGTCTCTACAGCCCTATTTTCTTCTGGTGGTTCTCGAGAATTTGTTTGGGCGCATCAAACTTACGCCGAGTTTTTAGCGGCTCGTTACTTGGTCGAACGAGGCTTGAACCTTGAGCAACGCTTAGATTTCGTGTTGCATCCCAGTGATTCCGAGAAAAAGGTTGTACCGCAATTGCGAGAAACCGCAGCGTGGTTAGCCAGTTTTGACCATCAGGTTTTCGTTTTTCTGATGAAACACGACCCCGAGGTTTTACTGCGAAGCGATGTCTTTGCTGTAGACAGTCAAAACCGAAAAATGCTGGTTCAAGCATTGATTGAAGGCTACGAGACAGAAACCATTCTGCCGCATAGGGAAAATCATTCTGATCGTTACAAACTCTTAAAACACCCCGAACTTGTGGAGCAATTAGAACCCATATTAACGAACAAAGCCCTGAATTGGACAACTCGAGATTTTGCGCTTGATGTGGTCAGTGCTACTGGCTTGTCTGACCTAAACCCCGTGCTACTAGCAATAATTCTTGATTTAAATGAAGTTCATCATTTGCGGGTCACGGCTGCAACAGCACTTTCTAAATTTGGTACAGAAACTGAAAAACAACAATTAAAAGCATTTTTGATGGTAGGGCATCTGAATGACCCAGAGGATCAACTGCGCGGTACTCTGCTTGAGATACTTTGGGCTGATTCGATGTCTGTCAGTGAACTGTTATCGTGTTTAACCCCACAACAAAACCACAATTTTTTCGGGGCATACCAGCATTTTTTAAGTCAGAATTTTCTTAAAGAATCATTGCCTGTCGCCGATATTTACGAATTTTTAGTTTGGTTTTCAGATCAAAGAAACTGGAACTGGTTTGGGGAACGCTATTCATTTGTTTCAATTCAAAATGATTTTGATGATTTTCTTTGTCAAGTTTTAGCGCATTTGGACTACCCAGGAATGCTTTCACAGCTTGCCCAATTTCTTGTTTTGGTGGGATTGGAACATGGTCGCTACACCTATCAAAATCATAAAGATTCGGCTTTTGTTCGCACAATTCACGAAAATGAAACCATGCGTCATGCCATATTGAAGGAGATAGTTCAAAAACACTTAACAGATGAAAATCGTTTGTACGCTGTGATCTTTCCATATTCCGACTTACAATTGGCTTTCACAGATGATATTCCTTGGTTTTTAGAGCAACTCGAGCTAGAAAGCGATTTAGGTATTCAAGAGAGGTGGGCAGCCCTCATCCAGCATCGTCAGAACTGGTCGGATTTAACCCAACTACAATTGATACATGACGTGTATGAGCGCAATTCAGTCCTGAAAGCAAAGCTATTCACCCAATTTGGACCAATTGAACTCGAGTCAGAATTAGCAAATACTTCAAGAACAAACCATCAAAAAATGATTGAACTCAACGAGAAAAGAGAAACGCTTCACAATAAACGCAAATCTCAAGTCATTGACCCACCGGTACACACACGAATTCGGCACTGGCTCGAGCAATCGAAAAAAGACCCTAAAAACTGGCTACAATTGGTTTATTGGTTATCGTGTGATCCTGATGAGCAGGTCGTTTATCGCAGTAACGAAATTGCAAAAATGTACGGTTGGTTAAATGCTAGCTCAGACACCCAAAAAGAGATTATAAAAACGGCACTCAAGTACCTTCAATTTGGAGAATCTTTCTCTGATACTTGGATCGGTACAAACAAAGGCGATTATCGTGATATCGCTGCTTTCCAAGCATTCTCCTTGGTATTTGCAGAAACTCGAGATCAATTGGTTTTTTCTGACGATATTTGGGCAAAATGGAGTGCAATTATTGTTAACGAAGGGCAGGTTAGTATTTCTGAAGATCGTGCAGATTGTTTTAAATATTTGCTCTCAACAGCATATCAAAAAGCACCACAGGCAGTTATTGATGCCACTTTAGTAATCGCAAAACAAAATTCTAAAAAGAAAGAAAGTGTCTACCTGCTCCACAGGCTCGAGTTGATTTGGGATGAACGCCTTAGCGAAACCTTTTTTGGGTTCGTAACAAGCAAAAAACAACCTTTACCAACTTTCGTTTCGATCCTCGAGTGCTTGGTAAAACAAAATTACGCCCCCGCTATCGAAATTGCTTTGAAGCATTTTAAGGCATACAAAACAAAACGAGATTACGCACTGGCAGCGGGTCAAATTCTTTTGGAATCCATTCCTGGTTTGTTTTGGAACGAAATTTGGTTTGTGCTTGAAAAAGATGCCGCTTTTGGAAAAGAGGTTTTGTTGCACGCTAGAGGAATCAACTTTGAGGACACCCATTTTCAAGAAAAGAACCTGCAAGACCTGTACTGTTATCTCGAGACAATATTCCCGAGAGTTGAAGACCCAGACCATTCAAATGAAATCGAAATGCACGAAGTTACGGCTCGAGACGAAATCAAGGAATTACGTGGGAAAATCCTTACCGCCTTACGTGAACGTGCAACACCCAATGCTGTGCAAGCTCTTGAACAGATTGTACAAACATTTCCTGAACAAAATTTTATCAAATGGACAATCCAGGATGCTCGAGAAAAACTTCGCAGCGTAACCTGGGAAGCCTTGAGTGCGGAACAAATTTTGGAAATCACGCACCAATCCAATGGACGTTTTGTTCGTAGCCTCAGCCAATTGCTCGACATGGTTATGGCTTCTCTCGAGCGTTTACAACAACAAATGCACAGCGAAACTCCAATGGTTAACTTGCTTTGGAATGAATGGGGCGCAAAAGAATCAAAAAAGTTTCGCCCCAAAGATGAAGCGACCCTATCCGATGTGATAAAACTCTTTCTCGAGTCTGACCTCAAAGGCACTGGAATTATTCTCAACCGCGAAGTTGAGATCAGGCGAAGCCATAGTTCATTTCGTGGAGAGCGAACGGATATTCTGATTGATGTTTCATTGGACAATCCAGAACGCGAAAAAGTGGGCATTATCATTGAAGTAAAAGGCTGCTGGAATATAGGTGTCCGAACAGAGTTAAAAGATCAATTGGTCAATCGTTACTTGCTCGAGAATCCAAAACGTTACGGTATTTACTTGGTTGGCTGGTTTTTATGTGACCAATGGGATTCTACCCACGACCAAAAGAGAGCCACAAAAGCCCTACAGACCGATTTGGACGGCTTACGAACGGAATTGATAGCGCAAGCTGAAAGCGAAAGCAACTCACAAACTCGAGTGAAAGCATTTCTGCTGGACGCTACTCAAAGTGCAACACAACAAAAAACATTGCAGTCAAAAATCTCCTGATTTTTACGATCACAGATTGTTGTCATTTTGAAAACTCACCAGCACTGGCGAACTCGGCATACAATCCCGCCGTCCAAGCCCCAACAAAAACACTGGATTCTCGAGCGCTTCAATCACTTCATCAATAAGCTCATCATCCCCAGAAAGTGTGACGGTGAAAGCTGCGCCTGCAAGGTACTCTTTTTCTTGAATTCCCCGAGGATGCTTTTTCGACCTATCAGCGCTAATAATATCTTTCATCGTTGCAAAATCCCACATCCGAATCCCCGATTTGATCGTTTGACACGAGAATTCTAGCTTCTCGAGTTCAGACCATGTTTGATTTCGAGCCAAGCCTTTTGCCGCGCGAATCAATCCAAGCACCGTGCGTTTCTGTGGTTGAGGATGCGTTCGTCGGATTTGTCCCGCCCCATCAGCGCCCCAAGCTTGCATCGGACCTTCAAGGCGCAATGTCACCTGTTTCATACGTCTCCGGGTGGTTCTTTCAAAACTTGCTCAATGGCATCTTTGAGCGTGCGAACTTTTTTGGCTGTTTGAAATTCATAATTCCCAAGATTGATGCAAACTTGTTTACCGCGTTTGATTGCAGGGAATGCTTCCTCTGAGCGCCTAAGGTACTCGTCCATCCGTTCAATCGCACAGTCCATAAGACTTCGATTTCGTTGCGGTGACACTGGAAATTCAAATGCTGGAGCAAGCGTCAATGCCTCACCACGCATCACTTGACGAAACAACACAAACGTTGGTGTGGACGTGGCAAAATACGAGTTCTTCCCACTACTGGGCAATGCCAGGGTAAACGCTTCAAGAAAAGCTCGAGCGCCCTCCCGTGCTGCTTCAACACTGTGGACTTCGACAGCAAGTTGCCCCACATTCACTGCTGCAACACGATACATTGTTGGGGCTGTGATCCCAACCTGACCCAGCATTCCAGCGCTTGCTTCATCCTCAAGCGCATGGTCGTCAATCGATACGAAAAAGTCGTCTTCTCGAAGCGTCTGATGCACCGCAATAGCATGAGCAACCTGCACTTGACCATCAACAGTCCCAACGGGAAAATCAGCGAGATACCGTCCGTACAGTGCCACCTCGAGCTTTCGATTTTTGGTTAACGCATCTTCCAACGCCCTCCTGACAACATCTGGGAATTCTTTTTGACTGGCTTTTTTGATTTTTGCTTTCGTCAACGGTTTATTGGTTGCTTTCTGATCAGTTGGTTCTTCAACCGTCTGGCTTGGCGCTTCAATAACGACTTGTCGAATCACATCTTGATACTTGAGAATTGCCCCAGCAAACGCATCGATTTCGCTCGAGGAACACAAGATCAGGTACTCATTCAACAGGGGAACAACTTTGTCCTTGTCATTGACCTTGTGACCCATACCAATGGCAGCCATTCCTCGAATTGCAAGCACTTCGACTTCCTCTTGGGCAATTCCATCTTCTCGCAATTTTGCTGCGACCAATTGCGTAAACCGTCGTGTTCGGCTTGCAAGTTCGCCTTCTGGGAGCAAACCAAATTCGTGCGTGTACATCCGAGCGGCTCGTTTTTGCGCCTGACTCGAAATTCTGGCTCGAGCGTACCCGCCAAATTGAATGCTTTTGGGTTGACCATCACCGTTTGAATTCATTCGGTTGACACTGATGCTTTGAAGAATATGAACTTCTATTTTCATACAGTCCTTTCAACCACGCTTCCTGCCGTTTTGAGCAGCTTTTCCTTGTGGTGAGGTCGGATTGGAATCGGGCAATCGGCAATAAATTTTTCGAGTCGAAAATCAGCTCCTTTCAGGTGTAAATGATCCTCGAGTGTTGATACAAAACTTCGTGCAGCAAACTCCGAGTCCAAATACGCGATTGCTGAACGGAGCTTTAAAACTTGTGCCGCTAATTCAAGATTCAACAGTGCTAAATCGAAGGTTGAATCGATTCGTTCAAGAATTTTGGCTTTGTTCCTTTGACTGCTCACCTGCGCAATTACACGAAGCTTGAAAGGCAGGTTTAAACTTTCCGCATGAGTCAACGTTGCTGCTGGAATTGTTGCCAAGCCTCGAAGACGACAAGCCAACAGCCAAGGTTCAAGGTTAAATGGTCGAAGGACTGAATTTGCTTGTCCATCACGCCCCAACGCCGTCGCCGTCATCGGGTCACCAATTGCAGGCAATTTGAACCCTCGAGCCGTTCCCACACCATCGGGTAAGAAGCGAACGGATTGTCCCAACCATGTGTAACGCTCTGCGATGCTGTTCGGGTGATCGCGGGTTTTAAGTTTAAATTCTGATTGTTTTGCTCGAGGTAAAGTCCAAGTTGCTGTCGGTATTTGAAGGTCAGGCACTAAATTCAGAGCCAGAGTCTCGAGCAACGTTTTGCCCATTGCAATTCCCAAGACAACATCGGCACAAGGACTCAAAGACCGACCCCCTGTTACTGATTTTCCAAATCCTGGTGCGGCACAATGAAATTCGAGAAGTCTCAGCATGAGTTCGGCATTTGTAACCTTTAGTGGAACGGCATCCCAAGTATGACTATGAAAAACCATCGTGTCGCCAGAAGGTGAGTCGCTAAATAACGTAGCCACAGTTCGAGGTTTTGCAGTCAAATCAGGGCATGTTAAAAATCCGTCATGTAAGTCAAATTTTTTCTTATGCTGTTCGAGATTCTTCAATGTTGTTGAACTGATTCCGTGATGAGGTATGTTGTGGCTGGTTGCACCGATTTGGTAACAAACTGCTAAAAGTAAGCGCAGAACAGCAGCAAATTGAATACCTGACAACTCAAGTTGCAACGCATCACCTTGTTCTAGCGTCTGTGACAGGCTTAACAGCCCTCGAGATGTTGGGATCCAAGGGTTGGATATGAGGTTGAACATGTTGACCTCGTAGTAGTGACGTAGGTAAAACAAAAAAGCCAGACCAAGTGATAACCCCCACGCATGTGGGAAAAAAGTATCCGAACCAAAACGAATTGTCAGCATCTCAGGCTGATCCCCACCTTGTGAGAAAAATGCTGAACTGGTGACCACAATGGTGAACGCTTACGGTAAATCCCCACTTTTGTGGGAAAGAAGTATCTGAGCCGAAACGAATTGTTTCTGTATCAGGTAGAACCCCACGTGCGTGGGAAAAACGTCTTGCTCGATGTTTCACGTAGTTATGATTACGGCATATCCCCACGTGCGTGGGAAGAACGGTAAGAGAATTAACCTTCTTTAGCGCATGACAGGCATATCCCCACATGCGTGGGAAGAACGGATACGGATTCCCTCGAGCGCACAGCACCGCCAGCAAATCCCCACGTGTGTGGGAAAAATGTTGATGATGTTTTCTATTACGACGAACCATTTGGTAAATCCCCATACATTATGAGAAAAATCCATGACCTGAACGCAATAAATCAAGAAAAAGTACCAATGCTTGTGGTGTGGTCAACATCTCTTTAGTAAAATCAACCCGCACCCAAAAGCCTTCATACGTCCCAACCCGTCTACCAAAATCCTTTCGAAAGCCACCGAATCTTGAACCTGCAATTGCCCCATCAATTCGACTGGGCAAAGCTGAATCCCCATGCTTGAGGTTCGCACAAAATATGACAACATGCGTTTTGGTTCGACCTCGAGTACCCGAAAACCATGCTCGAGAGAAACCCGCTCGAGCCAATCCAGGTATTGTTGTGGTTGTTGAATCACCCACTTTCCTTGAATCGGGCGACGGCGAATAAAAGCCAGGACATCAAAGAAAAAAATTGAACCAGTGACCAGCGTTGGGTTCATGGTGCTGTGTGTTCGATCCCCAAGCATTGGATGCAACTTGTCCAATCGAGTCCAATCAAGCGGTTTTTCATGGCGCATCAACAACCTATTTGAACTGAGCCGCCATTGCACACGTTGCCTTGATGGGTTGATATCCTCGAGCACGTGGTGAATTCGGTAAGGTTGCTCGAGTAGCCGTTTTGCGTTTGGTTGTTCTGGGTTGAGATGCAATATGGTTTGGTATAACACCTCGAATCACTCCTCGTAGACATGATATTTTCGCCTTGTCCAATGCACGGATTCTCTGAGCGCAGCGTGCCAGAAAAAGCTGCTGTCAGTAAGCATTCGCTCAAAATGTTTGACCAACCATCGTGCGTATTCTGGTTTGAAAAAGCAGGTGCGTTGAATCAAAAGATTTAAAGCTTCGGACACAGCTTTTTGACTGTGAAGATCAGCAAGTTGAGTTGCCATTGGCATGGCAAGTACCATCAAGTGAACCCGACCCAAACGATGCGATACCAACGGTTTAAGTGGTATTTCATCAGCTACATTTTCGTGTCTGCTAAAATACCGTTCTCGCACAACGATAAAATTTAGAAACTCGAGCAAGGCATCATCGGGAACGTTCTCGAGATGTTCTGGTAGTAACATCATCCACAGCACCTCGAGCATCTGATGAATGGCGTGAAGGTAAGCTGTTGGTTGAACAGTCTTTTTTAAAAGCTGGCATGACTTGCCTTGTAACGTAACCTCGAGTCTATGCTGCGCCCTCAAAACCTGTGGATAATGCTCGAGCAAAACCACAGGCAACAAATCCAGTCGTTGGGTGCAATTGATTTCTCG
The DNA here is from genome assembly GCA_031364625.1 of Deinococcales bacterium. Lineage (GTDB taxonomy): Bacteria > Deinococcota > Deinococci > Deinococcales > JAAFIG01 > JANXTZ01. Next base: position 10,117 of record JANLWR010000178.1, read on the forward strand.
ACCAGAACGATTATGACAAGTTCCTCGAGTAACTTCGACTTGGTTTGTTTTTCGTTGCGAGGCAATAGGCTTATGACAGGCTGGACAAGAATCAATAAGCATTGTTTTATGACGCAAACAGACAAAAGACCAAGCCGTTTGCCATGCCAGTCGAATCTGCCGATGCTCTTTCATACACATTGGACAGATTTTCAGTCGTTGCGGATAAGGGTTCAGCAATCTTGCCAATCGTTGTCGCGCATGTTCTGCGTTGTTGGTTTGTGCTGTTTTTGAGATCATACGTTTTGCAAAATACTCAAAAGTGCGCTCCCGAATGATTTCTTCACCCACATCAAACAGACGACTGGTACGGATTATTTCGTCTGTGCTCAATATGGGGAGACGGTCATATTTGCACTGGACAAGCTCAATTGGCAACTCTATTTCTGAAGCCAAAAGGTCAACAGCGATCTTGAAATCATGGGCAACTTGGTAGAACTCTGGGGTGAACGCATAACCTGGACGATCAAGAAATGGCTGGGATAATTGGCGGATGGAAGCCATCATTTATCACTTGGTTTGCTTGGCTTGCTTGGTTTGCTTGGTTTGTTCTTTTTGTAAAAATCCTCGGCAGCACGTGTAATTTTGATCTTTTCAAGGAGTGGTTTGGTTAACCTCTCTGTGCCATCTGTGATGGCGGCATCACAAGCCAGTCGAATCAACGCCACAATTGCACCGATAAAACCATTGGTACGCTGCATGATGTACGGAAAAAGGCGTACCAGATCG
>JANLWR010000204.1:0-3968 GCA_031364625.1 Deinococcales bacterium
GTCTGCGTCTGCCCGTCCGAATCAGACTAACCGAAATGTAGTGAGAAAAAATACTCAAAAACCAACGATTTCATTGATCAAAGCGTCTGAGTTGGGGAAGTTGGGCTAGGCAGCAAACGTGAGTGCTTGGGAATTTAGTACACGCGAGCAAACGGTGCTGACCTCGTCGACTTCGATGGCCATCATGGTGCTGTTATCACCCGAGCGCATACGGCTGCGAGGACCGGGAAGTTTTGGACTTTGGATGGAAAAATTTTTCGCACCGTAGGGACCAGCTTCATCACCCCAGGTTGGAAGTCGCCAAAGAACACCGACGATATTTACAAGAATTTCAACGACAACATCGAAGCCGCGTTCCTCGGCAAAAAGAGTTCACAAGCAGCATTAAATGACGCCGTCGCATTCTGGAACGCCAACGCGAAATAAGCAAGCTCGAGCAAGCAGACTGGAGGCGGGGATTTCCCGCCTCTGTTCATCTCGAGTTGTCACTTTTGATCGGAACGATAAACCTCGAGACTCAATTTTGAAAGACTTGGAGGGAGCGACATGCGAAAATCAAACACTGTTTTCTTGGCTTACGCGTTTCTCGCACCAGCCTTAATTTTAATGGCACTGTTTACGTTTTATCCCGTAATATACGGCTCGTGGCTTGGATTTACCGATTATAGCCAAAAGAATTTAAGCGGTGAAATTCCAGCGAATTTTGTCGGACTCGAGAATTTCAAAACGGTCTTTGCTGACGAATTGTTCCGCACTGGCATCTGGAATTCCTTAAAGTACCTGCTTGTTGTTCCCGTGCTTCAACTCGCCAGTTTGGGCGTGGCGACGCTAGTCAACCGAAAACTTCCCGCCATCACGTTTTTTCGTGCCGCCTATTACGTGCCGGTCATTACCAGCATCTCGCTGGCATCGGTCATGTGGGACTGGGTGTATTCCAAAGACGGGGTTTTAAATTGGGGCTTAAAATTTATTGTTGGTGTTCTAAACGCCATTATTGGTATTTTTGGTGGCAAGTTCGAGTTTAACGCCTTTGGCTGGCTCAACAATCCCGACACCGCCATCTGGGCGATCATGCTGGTCACATTCTGGCGCGGCTTTGGCTATTACATGGTCTTGTACCTGGGAGGCTTGCAAGCCATTCCACTCGAACTCGAGGAGGCGGCACGGCTGGACGGCGCAACCCCCAGCCAGACGTTTTGGCGCGTGACCGTACCCTTAATGCGTCCGACCATTTTGCTGTGCAGTTTGCTCTCGACGCTGGCAGCGATTCGGGTGCTCGAGGAAATCATTGTGTTTACAGGCGGCGGACCGTTAAACAGCACTTACACGGCATTGATGTACGTTTACAGCAAAGCTTTTGGCAGCAAATTTGATTTTGGCACGGCAAGCGCGGCGGGTTTACTGATCGCCATTGTCGGGTTTTTCCTCAGTTACCTCAATTTCAAGTTAACCCAAGAAGCGCCTGACAAACAGAGGAAAGCATGACCCGCCCTCGAGTGAACACGGCACGCGGAATCTCGAGTTTTCTGACGTACTTGGGACTTATTTTAATTGCGCTGTTTGCCTTGTTTCCGTTCTTGTGGACGCTGGCGATTTCGCTGACCGATAAAACCGTGACCAGCGGCGTCAGCATTTACGATTTCCCTGGAAGTTTGTTTCCCAAAGTGATTACCCTCAATAATTTTTTTGCGGTCTTCAGGGATTTTAGCCTCAGCAAATACCTTTGGAATTCAATCGTCATTTCTGGCTTGAGTGTGATCGGCACGCTATTGATTTCGGCACTGGCAGCTTATCCGCTTTCAAAACTCGAGTTTCCCGGTCGCAATATTATTTTTACCGCCATTCTTTCGACGCTGGTGCTGCCCAGTGAAACCAGCTTTATTGTGAATGTCATTACCCTCAACCGCATCGGTTTGCTCGGCACGTACTGGGGCGTGGTGATCCCAATTATTGCCACCGCCTTCGGAATTTTTTTGATGCGTCAAGCCTACATGAGCGTGCCCGATGCGCTGCTCGAGGCGGCGCGAATGGACGGTGCGACCGAATTACAGATTTTGTTTCGGGTCATGATTCCACTCTCCATTCCGAGCTTGACCGCACTTGGTATTTTTACCTTGGTGAACACCTGGAATTCATATTTCTGGCCATCGATTGCCTTAATTTTTAACCCAGAACTGCAACCTTTAAGCGTGGCGATGCTGCAACTCAAAAGCCAACTTAACCATGACCCGTTCAACATCGCCGCAGGTGCAATGATCATGATGATTCCGGTGATGATTATTTTTGCGTTCGCCCAACGTTTTTTCATGCGAGGACTGGAAGGCGCGGTGAAGTGATGCAAAATCTTCCATCCTTCAAATCGTATACAAATCTGTGACAGCAGGACGCATGGCAATGTGTCCCTACAAAAAACATCAAATCCAAGCTCGAGGTCAACCATGAACAACACAACTCCGCACATGCTGCTCGAGATCAGGGAAACGCCGAAGGTCGTTTCAAACTTATTGAACGCCAACCAAACCACGTATCAAAAGCTGGCTCGAGCCATGCGTGAACACAACCCAGATTTTGCCGTGACCATCGCACGTGGTACGAGCGACCACGCCGCGAATTTTTTGAAATACGCGCTCGAGACGCAACTCGGTTTGGTGACCGCCTCGAGTTCGCCAAGCGTGATTACAGCTTATGAAACTAAATTAAAGTTGAAAAAAGCGGTGGTGATTGCGATTTCCCAATCAGGACAATCACCCGATGTCGTGAATTCCTTGCGTGCCGCTCGAGAGGCGGGGGCGCTCACGGTCGCACTGGTCAATCAAGAAAACTCGCCGCTCGAAGATGCCGCCGAGTTTGTGCTGCCGATGCTGGCGGGCGAGGAATTGGCGGTGGCGGCAACCAAAAGTTTTGTGGCAAGTTTGGTCGCACCATTGCAGGTCATTGCGAGTTTGAGCCAAGACAATTCGCTGCAAACTGCGCTGCAAAACCTTCCTGCTTCCTTGGCAACGACGCTCGAGCTTGAAGAAACCGCCAAAGATCGCAGCGAGCGCTACCGTTATGTAGATGCGATGGTCAGTCTGGCTCGAGGCATCCATTACCCCATCGCGCAAGAAACCGCTCTCAAACTGAAAGAAACCTGTGTGCTACAAACCGAAGCTTTCAGCAGCGCCGAATTCGCACACGGTCCAATTATTTTGGTCGAACCAGGCTTCCCAGTCATCGCTTTTCAGGCTCGAGATGCCACCGCACGTGGCACGTTGGAACGCTACCTTGACTTGGCGTCTCGAGGGGCAGAACTGATTTTGATCGGTGATGACACGCCCGAAATTCCTGCCGCGACACGGTTGAACACACCCGCAACTGGTCATCGTTTGACCGACCCAATTGTGGCGATTGTGGCGGCGTATTTGTTTGCCGGACACCTCAGTTTGGTGAAAGGCTTCAATCCCGATTCGCCGCGCAGCCTCAAAAAAGTCACGCGAACGTTGTAAGCACAGGTGCAAGATGACAGACGAACCACTGATTGGACTTGACCTCGGCGGCAGCAAGATTGCGGGCGCAATCGTGGCTGGCGGTAAAATTCTCGAGAAACGAATTGTGCCCACGCCGCAAACGGGCGCATCAGCTGTCATGGCGGCAATGCTCGAGTTGGGGCATGAATTGATGAAATTCGCGCCGAATGTCAAAGCGATTGGCGTGGGTTCACCTGGAAGTGTCGATGCCGCAGGCGGTGTCGTGCGCATTGCGGTCAACATTCCAGGGTTTGAAAACATCCCGCTTGGACAGGTGCTTTCGGCAGGATTCGCCAAGCCCGTTGCCCTCGAAAATGATGCCAAAGCCGCCGCCCTCGCCGAGCATCTTTACGGCGCGGCAAGGTTTGCCGACTCGAGCGTTTTCCTGACCATCTCGACCGGTATTGGAGGGGCGATCATTCAAAACAACCGAATCTGGCGCGGCTTTCACGGCATCGCTGG
>JANLWR010000221.1:0-2767 GCA_031364625.1 Deinococcales bacterium
TCACCAATAACACGGGCTTGTTCGCCTCCTGGAATGGTCTGCAATGCTGCAAGTGCAAGCTCGAGAAATTCTGGCGCAACGACGGCTAAAAATTGCCCCTCGCAGGCGATGTGCAAGGGGTCTAAACCCAGAATCTCGCACACGCCGCGCACCTCGTCACGAACGGGCAAATTTGCTTCAGACAGCGAAACGCCAAGTCTTGCATCTCGAGCCAGTTCGTTGAGCGAGGTTGCCACCCCGCCGCGTGTCGGGTCACGCATCCAGCGCAAGCCTGGTGCGGCAGCCTCAATCATGGCTTGCACCAGCGACCAGACAGAACGGGTGTCCGATTTCAGATCAGCCTCGAGGTCAAGTTCGCCCCGCGCCAACAAAATCGTGATGCCATGATCGCCGATAGGACCCGAGACAATTACACAATCGCCAGGACGAACCGAACGCGCCCCCAAATTGACTCGAGGGTCACGCAGTCCTATGCCCGCCGTCGTGATGTACAAGCCGTCAGCCTGACCGTGCTCGACGACTTTGGTATCGCCACCAACCACGTTGACCCCTGCCCGCTTCGCCGCCCCTGCCATCGCCCTAATTTCACGCTCGAGAATTTCGGAGGGCAGACCCGCCTCAAGAATCAAGCTTGAAACCAGCGCTACAGGTCGCGCACCCGACACTGCCAGGTCATTGACCGTGCCATTGATTGCCAGTTCACCAATCGAACCCCCAGGAAACGCCAGGGGGTTCACCACAAACGCATCGGTGGTGAAAGCCAGCTTGACACCCTCGAGTTCGAGCAAGGCGGCATCGCCGAGAGATTGTAAGGCAGCATTCTCGAGCAGCGGCACAATCAGATTTTCAACCAGACGACGGCTGGCTTTGCCACCCGCGCCGTGTGCCATATCAATTTGCGCGTCTTTAAACCGTGCTCGGGTATCGGTCATGGGTGAGACTCGCGTTTCGAGCTGAATTCCGTCATGACCCGTCTGCCCGCCTTGTCCATCAAATTCACTTGAGACTTGAAATCTGTAGTGCGCACCATTTGAACTGGCACGGTACGCACAACATCTCCAGCAATGATATCGAGATTTTGGTCAAACAATCTTGGCATCAATCCGCAGCCTGTTCTTGGCGCAGCACGTACTGGTAATACGCGGCACACGCACCCTCGCTCGAGACCATCAATGCCCCGACTGGGTTTTCTGGGGTGCATTCCGTGCCAAACAGCTTGCACTGTGGGGGTTTCAGCACGCCCTTTAGCACCTCGCCGCACTGGGCGGCTTTCGGGTCGGTGACGCGCACGTTTGGCACATTAAAGCGCTCTTCGGCATCAAACGCGGCGTATTCAGGTTTTAATTTTAGAGCGGATTGCGAGATAAAACCAAGCCCGCGCCACTCAAAAAACGGACGCAACTCGAAGACCTCCGCCATGACTTTGAGCGCGGGCAAATGACCGTCCCAGGGTACAATTCGGGCGTACTGATTCTCGAGTTCATGCCGACCAGCCTGGAGTTGACGCAAGATCATGACGATGGCTTGCAACAGGTCGGTGGGTTCAAAACCAGCCACCACGATGGGTTTGTGATAATCGCTGGCGACAAACTGGTATGGACGGCATCCGGTCACGGCAGATACGTGTCCTGGTCCAATAAAGCCGTCAATCCGCATGTCCGGCGAGTCCAAAATCGCACGTATTGCCGGAACAATCGTCACGTGGTTGCAGAAGACACTGAAATTCTCGAGCTTCAAGGCTTTGGCTTGCATCAGGGTTAAAGCAGTCGAGGGAGCAGTGGTTTCAAAACCAATGGCGAAAAACACCACCTGTCGGTCTGAATTTTTTTGCGCCAGCTTTAAGGCATCCAGCGGCGAGTAAACCATGCGAATATCGCGCCCCCGAGCCTTATGCTCGAGCGGCGTGCCTTTGCTGCCAGGGACGCGCATCATGTCACCAAAAACCGCCAAGATCACCTTGTCGTTTTCGACGATTGACAGTCCATCGTCAACACGTCCGGTCGGCAACACACAGACTGGGCAGCCAGGTCCATGAACCAACTCGAGGTTGTCGGGCAGCAGGTCTTTCAGACCAAAGCGGTGAATCGAATGGGTGTGACCACCGCAGACTTCCATGATGCGGTAATGCCGATTGACTTGGGTTAAACGTCGAATTTCATCCACCGCTTTTTCGATCAGTCGCGGGTCGCGGTACTCGTCCACATGTTTCATGCCTGCGCCTTGACTCGAGGGGGAGGCAGCGCATCATCTTCGGCGAACCGATAGCCTTCAACTTCTTCTAAAGCCGCCGCAGCCTCTCCCATCATCTCGAGCAGCTTCAGGGTTTCCTGGGCATCGGCATCGCTGATGCGGTTCATGGCAAAACCAACATGAATCAAAACCCAGTCTCCAACCTCGAGTCCTTCGTCGCGCACGAGGTCAATGTTGACACTTCGGCGCACGCCAGAAACCTCTACCGAGGCAAAATGGCGTTCAGTATCGGCAAATGCAATCACACGACCTGGAATGGCAAGGCACATGGTTAAAGCCTCCTCAGAAAATACGATGGCACTCGAGTTTAAATCATTTTGTTGAAATGAACCGTCTTAGATTAAGCCTCTTGCTCTGAACCGTCAACTTCTGTTAGACTTTTCATTACCTCAAAACCAAACTTTATTTTCTGCGGATTCAAAATGTATTTTCTTTTCGCAACGACAACTTAATTTACAACTTTTTTACTTCTTCTTCTCGAAACGATATCAGGACGACGGAGGAACAATGAGGCGTA
>JANLWR010000326.1:0-2079 GCA_031364625.1 Deinococcales bacterium
CCCCGCTCGAGTTCGAGTTCGATGCGGGTTGCGCCAGCATCAAGCGCATTCTCGAGCAATTCTTTGACCGCATCGACTGGTCGCGTAATCACCTCGCCAGCCGCGATTTCGCGTACCATTTCGGCTGGAAGAACTTGAATCGGACGCATCAAGCAATTTTACCGACTAAAACCATCAATCACAATCCACTTGGACACGATTCTCGAGAATTCTCACTGGGTAAACCCGCAAGTCGTGTGACTGCTTAGAATCTAAAAGCATTGGCGAATTCGGAAAATAACGGCATTGTCCGGTCAACAACTCGAATTCTGCGCCGTGAAAAGCGCAGGTGACAACACCATTTTCATGATGAATTGGGAGGCTCATCTGCAAGTGTGTGCACCGCGCCGAAACCGCTGAAATTGTATTCCCGAAGCGATAAATCAGCAAGTCTTGCTCGGCGACTTGAACCTTCAAAACCGCATCATCATGCAGTTGCTCGAGCGTCGTGACCGTGACAAACGCCATTTACGCTCGAGCCTCGAGTTGCTTGACAATTTTGCGTGCAGCCTCGCCAATAATTGCCGTATAGGTCGGATAGGCAAAACGCACGTTGGCGAGCGTGGCGGCTGTCGCACCCGCCGCCATCGCGGTGGCGACGGCTTGCATGACCTCAACCGCATTTTCTCCCGTGCCGTTCGCACCAATGATTCGACCAGTTTTATCCGCGATCAGTTTCAAAAATCCTGCGGTTCGTGAATCAATAATTGCCCGCTCGAGGTCACTGTAACGCGCCACCGCAACCACGCAATCCATGCCCTCATCACGTGCTCGAGCCTCAGTGACACCAACGCCGGCATGGTCGGGGTCGGTAAAACCACCACTGGGGAGCGATTGGCGGTCAAACTCAAGCGTTGCGCCGCATACGGCATTTTCGGCGGCGACTTCGGCTTCAAAGTTCGCGCCTTGCACCAACATGTCGCGTCCGTTGGCGTCACCCGCCACAAAAATATGATCTAAATTGGTTTGCAGGTACGAATTGATTTTGATAAATCCGCGCTCGGTTTCCAGCCCAATCTGTTCCAAACCCAGACCCTCGAGCGCGGCGGGCCAGCCGACAGCCAAAATCACCGCCTCGACTTTGATCGAATGTTGTGCACCCTGAAAGGTATAAGTCAAACGTTTCAAACCGTCAGGCTCGAGTTCAATACCTTCAATTCCAGAGATTCCCGTGATGACCTGCACCCCTTGACGCTCAAAACCGTCACGAAGCGCTCGAGCCACGTCCGCATCGGCTGGCGGCAAAATATTGGGCGCAGTCTCGAGCAACGTCACGTTCGCGCCGTAAGCACTCATGATGGTCGTGACTTGAACACCCGTGTAGCCGCTACCAACGATCACCACAGATTTGGGCAGACGCTTGAGGTCAACGATTTCTTCGGGCGCAATGGCAAATTCGACCCCAGGAATTGACGGACGACGCGCTTTGCCGCCAACGCACAAAATGATTTTCTTGGCACTCAACTCGCGCCCAGAGTCTGCCAACTTCACGCGGTGCGAATCCAGAAAACTGGCTGCCCCCTCGAGAAACAATTGCCCACCAGCGTCACGAAGTTTATCTTGAACACGTTTGACGTTCTGAATCTCACTTATCACCTGCCGCACTTTTGAGACTGTGGTTTTCCACTCGAGTTGCGGCTCTGAAACTTCGATGCCGTAAGCCCCAGCGCCGCGAATGTCGCGCAGCAACCGAGCCGTAATTGCCAACACCCTGGTCGGGACGCAGCCCGTGTTGGTGCAAGTCCCACCCGTGCGGCGTTTGTCCACCAGCGCCACCCGAGCGCCCAACGCACTGGCTTTGAGCGCCGCCGTCGCGCCCGCAGGACCCGCACCGATCACCAACACATCAAATTCTTGATTCACCAGTCCATCTTAAATCAATAGTTCGGAATGTTTTTGATATTTTGAGTCTGTGACGTATTTGGGTTTTGTAGGGGTGAACCTTGTGTTCATCCTCACAGATGGCAAATTTCACGATGCGTCAGGAAAAGTTACCGAACTATTGTTAAATCAGAGTTGGAGCAAAAATTTTGAATGCTT
>JANLWR010000334.1:0-3011 GCA_031364625.1 Deinococcales bacterium
ATAGCGCCAGTCGCAAGCAATATTTCTGTCAATCACGGGGTTCTTTTGAACATGGTGTCCGCAGCACAACTCACAAGTCCACCACCCAGCCTGAAAAGTTCATTGCTCGAGTTTTCGCATGTATCAAAACAATTTGGTGGCACGCTCGCCATCGATGACTTATCGCTTTGGATGAACGCTGGCGAAGTGCTGGCTTTGCTTGGGCAGAACGGCGCGGGCAAAAGCACGGTGATTAAAATTCTGGCTGGGGTTCATGCCGCCTCGAGTGGTGAGATTTTATTTCAGGGACGCAAACTCGAGTCTTTTCAAGGGAAAGCCCCAATCGCTTTTATCCATCAAGATTTGGGCTTAATTGAATGGATGACCGTCAGTGAAAACTTATCGTTTGGCGCTGGTTTCCCACAGAAAAATGGGCTTATCAATTGGGGCGCAGCGACATCTCGAGCCAATCAAATCCTTGAGGTGGTTGGCGGCGGGATCAGCCCGAGCGCACGAATTTTTAGTCTGTCACGTACCGAACGCGCTCTGGTGGCAATTGCCAGGGCGCTTGCGCAAGATGCCAAGTTGCTGGTGCTCGACGAACCAACCTCGAGCCTTCCATCGGCAGATGTCGAAAGGCTTTTTGAGGTTTTGCGTGGCTTGCGTTCTCGAGGTGTAGGCATCATTTACGTTTCGCACCGTTTAGACGAAATTTTTAGAATCAGTGACCGCATTGCCGTGATGCGAGACGGCAAACTGGTCAGTTTATGTAGCGTTGGCGAGACCAATCAAACCGAACTGGTGACCACAATTGTTGGGCATAAAATCAGCGAGGCGTACCCCAAAGCGGCAAGTCCAAAAACGCAAACATCGCTACTCGAGGTAACAGATTTACAAGTGGCGGCAATCGACACTCTCAGTTTTGGGATTCGCCCAGGCGAAGCATTGGGTTTGACGGGTTTAAAAGGCGCTGGACAAGTCGAAATTGGTCGGGCATTGTTTGGACTCGAACCGATTCTGGCAGGGCAAATCAAACTCAATAACGCAAACATTCAAACATCTTCGCCGCTTAAGGCAATGAAATCTGGCATAGGATTTGTCTCATCAAACCGCCGCGAAGAAAGCCTTGCCATGACCCTCAACGTGCGTGAAAACTTTTTTATGAATCCCGCAACCAGAAATATGAAACTTCACCACACGATTCAACCCAAAAAAGAAAAATTTGACGCTCGAGCCTGGGTGAAACGTTTTAACGTGCGCCCACCCGATTCCGAACAAGCGCTCGACACGCTGTCCGGCGGCAATCAGCAAAAAGTCGTGATGGGACGCTGGCTCGAGTTTGGAGCTAAACTCTTGATTCTCGAAGAACCGACTTTGGGGGTCGATGTCGGTTCTAAAGCCGAAATTTACGGTTTTTTACTCAATGCCCTCGAGGCTGGCGCGGCGGTGTTGTTGGTGTCCACCGATCTCGAGGAAATTGCTGGCATCTGCCACCGCGCTCTGGTGTTTAACCGTGGCAGTGTGGCTGCCGAACTTTCAGGCTCAGCCTTAACCGTTCCAGCGTTGGTACATGCGGCTGCGGGCGATTTAACAAATTAATTCTTGAGGTTATTTTATGCAATCACTCAAATCAGATGCGCTCGAACCAGACCCAAATGACCTTCGCGGCAAACCGCTTGGGCAAGTGATTGTTCGGCTAATTCCCGTTTATGGACTGGTGGTCATCACCCTGTTTTTGATCGTGCTGTTCTCAATTTTATTGCCACGAACTTTTCCAACCATGCTCAACCTCGAGAGTATGCTCAAACGTCAAAGCATCAATGCCCTGATGGCGTTGGCGGTCATGATGCCAATGGCGGCGGGCAAAATTGATCTCTCGATTGGTTTTGGCGTGATGCTCTGGGAAATCATGGCAATCTCGTTGCAAACCCGTTTTGGGATTCCGTGGCAACTGGTGATTCCCATTGTACTGGCGGGTGGTGCAGTCATTGGCGTGGTCAACGCCAGCCTGGTCGAATTTGCGCGAATCGATGCCTTTATCGCCACGCTCGGTACGGCTACCGTGATTAACGCACTCGCACTCTGGTACACAAACGGTCAACAAGTTGTAGGCACACTGCCGACAAGCTTTTTTGAACTTTCCAAAGCCAGCATTCTGGGCATCCCAATCTTGCCAATTTATCCGCTTGTGATCAGTCTGGCACTGTGGATCATGCTCGAGTACCTGCCAATCGGGCGTTATATTTACGTGGTCGGCGCGAACCCGGAGGCGGCAAAACTCAATGGCATTCCGACCCGCAAATATATCGTTTTGGCGTTCGTGCTTTCTGGCATGATCGTGGCGTTTGCTGGAGTGATTCTGGCATCTCAACTCCGCATCGGTCAGACCAGTTTGGGCGACAGCTACTTGCTGCCAGCGCTGGTCGGTGCTTTTCTTGGTTCAACCACCCTCAAACCAGGGCGGGTCAATGTCTGGGGAACACTGATTGCCGTGGCAGTTTTAGCGATTGGCATTACTGGACTTCAACAACTTGGCGCAGAATTTTACGTCGAACCGATGTTCAACGGTTTAACACTTTTAATTGCCATTGGTCTGGCAGGTCTGACCGGTCGTCGCCGCGTTCAACTGCAACGCGCTCGAGAAATCGCACAGCACAGCAATCCCCCATCCCCACCGGACAAAAGCTCGAGTGAAGAGCCTGTCAAAAAGTAAGACTTCAAGGAGGAAGAAATGAAGCAGAAAAATGTGGTTCTGAGTATTGCCCTGATTGGTGCAGCGCTCGCCGTGGCAGCCGTGTACAACGTCAGCGCTCAAGATGACATCGTTGCCAAAGCCAAGGCATTCGTCAAAGATGCCGCCAGCAAAGCCAACAAGTGGACGGGTCCAACTTCGGGTCCGAAAGCGGCGGCTGGTAAATCAATCATTTATGTATCATCAGATCAACGCAACGGCGGCGCTCAGGGTGTGGGCGACGGCGTCAGCGAGGCTGCAAAATCCATAGGTTGGGATTTTAAACTGCTCGATGGTCGCG
>JANLWR010000340.1:0-21447 GCA_031364625.1 Deinococcales bacterium
GGATATGCAAGGCGCTGTAAAAGCAGGTTGTCTTGGTATTTCCGAATTTTGGCAAAATCTTGTATTGTTGCCAAATGATGCAGATTGTACACATTGATAAATTTGGTCGGGTGCTGATTCCCAAGCCAATCCGTGAAAAACTTGGATTCAAACCAGAACAATCGCTCGAGATGCAATTGATTGACGGCGAAATTACGCTTCGACCCACTGTAAAAGGTGAGATTGAACTCAGAGATGGGGTTTACGTTTGGACGGGATACGATCCAATCGAAGTATCAATCGAAAGATTAATCGACGACGCTCGAGCAGACCGCACTGATATGTTGGTTTCAAACTCTTGAAGCTCTTTGATACCAACGTCCTGATCGCTTCAATTCTGCCACACCGCGACAATCATCTGAAGGCTACAACTGCTTTTTCGCAAGCCAAACTCGAGAAGTCTGCGTGCATCAGTGCTCATAGTTTAAGTATCTCCCCGAAATTTTTTAGAGTTTTTTCCTAAAAAATTTCTGACCAACGGGAGTAGGGACAACGTACCTGTCGCCAAAATGACGGATTTGGAGCGACCCAGCCCGCTAGGTGCATGTATTGGGTCAAGAAGCGAAGCGGAAAATCCAAAATGCAGGCGGGAGGTACTTAGCTGAGGTTTAAAACGTGTAAACTGGTCGAATCTTAATTCCACCAGCACAAGCACGAGAGTTGATTGAAAGCAATTTCAATGGTGTTGAGATCATTGCATTGGATGTTTCAGATTACGCTCGGGTGCTCGAGAAAATGTCCAGTCGCGGCTTGTCGGGTGGAGTAATTTTTGATGCTTTGATCGCGGAATGTGCTTTAAAGATTCAAGCCCAGACTTTGTATACCTTTAATCTCAAACATTTTTTACGACTTGGTGAGGAAGTCAGCAGTATTGTTCGAGAACCTAAAATCAAGCTTGTATAATCCACAACCTGGCGTAAGGCGCAAGCCAAATCACGCCGTCCATAATCTCGAGTTTGTGGTTTGAAATTCGGTCTATCGGTGCACGAATTCCGAGTTCTTGCAATTGCCAAACGGGATAGGTTTGCGCGGTTTCGGAAAAATTATAAACGCCGACAAAATTGCCAAGCGGATGGGCGCGGTTGTACACAAACACATGTGAATTTTGCGTTTCACACACTTGGGTTTCGACGGCAGCGTGAAGATGAGGGGTATTCACTCTAGTTTCAATCAGGTGTTTGATACCGTGATACATCCGACCCTCGAGCGAATTTGGATTGGCAATCGCGTTCTCGGCTTTGTCCCACGGCATGGCGGGGCGGTGAATCCAACGGTTGTCCATTGCCATTTCCAGGTTCTCGAGATAACTGGAATCGTTTAACAGCGCCAGTTCGTCACCCATGTACAAGAGCGGCACACCACCGTAACCCAGCACCAGCGCATGAGCCATCAACAAGCGCTCGAGGCTTTGATGCTCGAGTTGTTTGTCTTGAAGCATTAAGGCTTGCTCGAGTCCAGCGAGACTGGCGGCACTGCCTGAGATTCGTCGGTCACCGGTTTTTTTGTTCTCCTGAAAGACCACACCCACCGCGTGTGTGCCAGGAAATTCGCCAGAGTAAAAATCGGACAGGAACTTACGGTGTCCAAAACCCTCGCTGCCCACCGCTCGAGCGTCATCGTCGGTGATTGCCCAGCCGATGTCGTCGTGGCAACGCAGGTAGGTGTTCCAGGCGGTATTGGCAGGTTTGTGCGGAAATTGACGCAATGCGTGGGTCATGAGTCGGGTGTCCCTTGAGGCGAAACTTGACCAGATTTGCACCATCAGGCTGTTGTGATACGCGGTATCGGAGACTTTGCCGGCATGTTCACGTTGCCCAAGGTAAGCCACCAATTTATCAGGGGCAACGATTGCCTCGGCTTTAAAAATGATGGCTGGGGCAACAATGCGTGCCACGGCACGAAGCGCCTGGGTAATGGCATGAACTTCGGGCAGGTTTTGGCAATCTGTGCCGAGCCGCTTCCAGATAAAAGCGATCGCGTCAAGCCTGAAAATTTCGATGCCTTTATTTGCCAGCCACAAGATCACATCGCTAAACTCGAGGAACACGTCTGGATTCGCCCAGTTTAAATCCCACTGCCAGGCGTTGAAGGTCGTCCAAATCCAGCGTTTGGAAGCTTCGTTCCAGGTAAAATTGCCTGGTTTGAAGTCTGGGAACACTTCGGGCAGGTTTTTTTCGTACTGATCGGGCATGGTGCGGTCAGGGAAGGTGAAAAAATAATTTTGGTATTTGCTCTCGCCCTGCTGCGCTTTCTCAGCCCATTCATGTTCCTGCGCCACATGGTTGAGTACCAGATCGCAACACAAGCTGATGCCTTTTGAACGAAGCACGCCGGTTAAATGCTCGAGGTCGTCAAACGTGCCGAGGTCTTGACGGATTTTCCTGAAGTCAGCCACCGCGTACCCGCCATCGTGCGGGGCGGGGCGGGGCTGCAAGAACGGCATCAAGTGCAAGTATTTCACGCCGAGGTTCTCGAGGTAATCGACTTTACTGAGCACCCCTTTTAAATTTCCAGCGAAACGTTCGGTATAGGCAACATAGGCGATCATGTCGGGCTGCTCGAACCAATCTGGAGACAGGTTTCGCTTCAAATCTAAGGTTTTCAGTTCACTCGAGCGTTCAAGATGCGCCGCGATCATGATTTGCAGCAATTGCTCGAGCATGGCGTCTAGGTTTTTTCGGTAGACAGGTTTTAAACCCTCCATGAGGTCTGGTAAATAACGCTCGAGTCGTGCCGTAAACAAAGAACGGTCTGGAAGGTCGTCAGGGATGATCGAGTCAAGATGCTCAAGTTGAGTCTTCAAAAGCGATTTGTTCATGGTTAGCACCAGTCTAGCGCTTTTCGTAAGCGTTTACGAGAGGGGGTATAAAAAAGAAACCGCCGCCGCTCAAGCCTCAATGCGATTTACAGCAGATCGAATGGCTGACCGCGAAACACAGCCCGAGCCAAAACCTTGCCAAAACTCGAGGGAATGGCTTGTCCAGAACCGATTTCTCCAGGATTTCGAGCGCTCGAGATTGCCGTCAAAAACGCCAAGGGCGCGGCGGCATCCCACGCTTGAGGGTGACAGGCGGCAGGATAAGGCACGATCACTTTGGTTTCTGTGCGGTCAAAACCAGCAAATAATTCTGGAAGTCGTGCATCGGCTTCCAACGCCGCCGCCTCGAGTTGTGCCGCCACCAGATGCTTAAGCTCCGTCCAAAAACCGTATTTGGCAAGTCCAAGCGCGGTTAGGGCATTGTCATGCGCCCAAACGCTGCCATTGTGATACGAAACAGGATTGTAACGCGGCATCTCGAGTGCCAGGGTGCGAATCCCCCAACCGCTGAACATATTGCTCGAGAATAAGGTTTGCACCAGTTTTGGCGCGATTTCTTCAGGCACAATTCCAGCCCAAAGCGCGTGACCAGCATTGGAAACATTGACTCTGGCGGGACGTTTGTCGGCATCCAGCGCGTGGGCATACGTTTGCAAATCCTGTTGCCAGAACGCCCGATGAAATTTTTCCTTCAACTTTGCGGCAATTGCTGCTTGCTCGTTAGCCTCAGCCTCGAGCTTTAACGCTCTGAACACTCGAGCGGCACTAAGTCGCGCACGGTAGGCGTAAGCTTGAACTTCGACCACCGCGATTGGCGCGGTCAAGTTCTTGCCAAACTCGTCAAAAGTGCTGTCGCCAGAATCTTTCCAAACCTGGTTGGCAATGCCGCCCTTGTGCGGAATGTACTCGATAAAACCGTCCTGATCGGGATCGGCGTCGAGTGACCCCATCCACCCGAGTGCCGCACGCATGTTCGGCTCGAGTTTTTTAACCGTCTCGAGGTCGCCCGTCCAGTCCAAATAATCACCTAAAAGGCAAATCCAAAGCGGCGTGGCATCAACCGTACCGAAATAGGTTTTAAATGGCGTGCGACCCGTTCTCGAGGCTTCGCCGTCACGTTGTTCGTGCAAGATTTTTCCTGGGGCTTCGAGATTTAAAGGATTCAAAACCTGCCCCTGTTGCGATGCCAAATACTCGAGCGTTCCCCTGGCGATAAAAGGGTAAAACGGTACGGTAAACAAACCCACGATGATCGAATCTCGTCCAAACGGTGTCACGTACCAGGGAATGCCCGCCGCCGGAAACGGCGTGCCATCAATGTCAAACAACAACGAGCGCAAATCTCGAGCCGATTGGTCAAAGACACGTTGAATCAATTGATTCTCGACTTTTATTTTAGAATCCCAAGCGCTGTAATCAGCCTCGAGTTCGGCGCGGGTTGAAGCCTTTGCGGTGGCATCGGATTTTTGTGGTGTAATTTTCAGGCTAATCTCGAGCGGCGCAGAACCCAATTTCCAACGAATTAAACACGCATTTTGGCTCGTAGGGGATGGTCTCAGACCATCCCCTACACCATCCCCTACGGCTTGCCAGGTTTTGGTCGCCTCGGTCACGTCCAATTCAACCTCGAGCCTCTCTCCCATCGGACGGATTTCAAAAGACACCGATCTGTCCACGCCGTCCGTACCGTGATAGCTGTATTCCAAGCCATTCTCGAGAACTCGACATTTCACGTCTTTGGCAATTTTGGCTAAACCTCGCACCTCGAACATGTCACTAAAGTCTGCATCCAAAATCAGCTCGAGGTATTCGGGTTCGGCTGGGACAACATGGTTGAAATCATCCTGAAACGATTGCAGTTTTACGGTCTCGAAATAACTTGCCCCCGACAACCAGCCAGCACGATCAATCCCAAGGCGCTGCGTTGGACCGAGGTTGGGATCACTTGCAAACTGTCTGAACTCGAAGGGTAAACCCGAGTGGGTGCTCAAAACGGTGGGGGCAAAACCTGAAATCCGCCACTCGAGATGCGAAACAAAACGCGTGTCACGGTCATACAACCCATGCTCGAGTCCCGCGATTTGCGCGTGGTCGTCTGCGACGAGGTACATTGTGTTTTCTTTGAGTCGCACGAGGTTGCTCCTTGCAATAGCATAAACGAATGAAATCTTAAAGAAATTAGATTGCAAATACCGTAAAACTTACTCTTCTCGAGGGTGAACACAAGGTTCACCCCTACAAAACCAATTTATACAATTATAGATAATAAACAAGCTACTAAAATTAAAAAAATCTTGCTACCTGTTAACTGCTTTTACTCTTTGCTACCACTGAACGCCACGCCTTCGACAAAGTACCGTTGAAAGACGATAAACAAAATAATCACGGGCAACGCCGAAAACACCGCGCCCGCCAAGATCAAGCCGTAATCGCCGGTTGAGCCGTAAAAACGGTTAAAAGAGTTTAAGCCGATGGGCAGGGTGTAAATGTCTTGAGGGTTGGCAAGCACGACCAACGCCCAGAAATACTCGTTCCAAGCGCCTTGGGCGGTGGTGATGACCAATGCACCAAGAGCGGGTCCAGCCAGGGGCATGATCACGCGCCAAAAGGTTTGTGAGGTGGTCGCGCCGTCAATCTTGGCGCTTTCCTCGAGTTCGCGGGGCAGGGTTTCAAAAAATTGTTTCATCAAGAAAACCGCGCCCGCACCCACCAAACCGATCAACCACAACCCGACGATTGAATTGAGCAAACTCTGTTGCCCCCAAAGTTTTGAAAGTCCCCAAATGCCGTCTTTAAGAACCAGATAATTGCTGATAAACGTGACCTGCCCTGGAACGGTCATGGTGAAAATCACGAAGACGAAGAACGCGTTTTTGAACGGAAAATTGAGTCGCGCCATCGCGTAGCCCGCCATTGAAGCCAGAACGATGGTGCTGGCGATGCGCAGAATCACAAACAAGAACGAATTGATCACCCAGTTAAAGAACAGGCTTTGACCCGTGGTGATCGAACGGGTTTCTTTGAAAACCCTGGTGTAATTGCGAAACACGTAACCGATCACGCCAGGCGCGAGGTTGTCATACGACTGCACTCGAGGGTATGGGTACGGGCGGCTGGCAATCGGCGCAAAGATCCGCTCGAGACGCGTTGGGTCGAGGGTGGCGCTGGTGTAAACGTGTTCGTTGGGGCTGTTGATGTCCAGCGGCACGCGGTCCATAAAGGGGGCGGGTTTGCTGGGGTCAGTCAGGTTTTTGGCATCCTGCGGGTAATCGACCGTGATTTGATAGGTCACTTTCTGCCCTGGTTTGCCGTCTGGCATGTTGGCAGGCACAAGCACGGTTTGTTTTAGAGGCTCGAGGACTGCGTAATCGGCGGCGTAATCGGTGGCGGCGAATGCGCCCGCACCAGCGCCAGCGCGGCGTTTGGGGATGCTGACCTCTGGTGCGGTGGGGGTGACGCCCTGCGGTACAAGGTATGAGACATCAAAGTTGATTTTTGCGCCTGGTTTGAAACCGCCCAGAAAACCGTCGCCACCGCCAGCCGAACCCAGTTGAAATGCCGAAACCCAGTTTGCGGGGCGCAGTTGTTCAAAGAAAATTCGTGGCGGGTACTCGTCGGGATTGGTTTTTAAACTCGAGATTGTGCCCATTAAAAGCGGTCCAATAAAGACAAACGAGAACAAAATCAGCATGAAGTAAACCCAGCCAGCTCTTGCCCAGCGCCTACGTGCCAACCAATTGGGGTCTGCTTTCGGGCTGGGTTTCATATTTATTGCGGTTGAGGCTTGCATATCAACTCCCCGTATCCGAAACCACAAAGCGTCGTTGAATCATGACCATGACCGTGGTGATGACCGCCAAAAAGATTGCGCCAGCCGTGGCAAGCCCAATTTTGGGCAGTCCGCTTGGGTCAAACGCTTTCTTGAAGACATAAAATGCCAGCGTGATCGTGGACTCGAGCGGCGCGTTTGCGCCCTCAAAAATTGAGACCTGGTCAAACATTTGCAGTGTGCCAATCACGCCGACGGTCACAACATAAAAGGTGACTGGGCGAAGCGCCGGAATCGTGATGTAACGCAATTGTTGTTGCGGGGTTGCGCCGTCGATGCTCGAGGCTTCGTACAAGCTCCTTGAAACGCCTTGCAAACCAGCCAGGAAGAACAGCATTAACGTCGGAATGGTGGTGAAGGTATTTTGAATAATAATGACCAATAATGGGTAAGGGATAATGCCCAAGAATTTTTCTCGGGTGGCAATCCAATTTAAGGGTTGAGCTGGAATATCACCGACCCTGACAATGTTTAAGGCGTTTAAAATGAGAGTGATCACCAGTCCAACCAAGACCGAGATAAACAGAAAAGCTGGGTCAAAAGCCGTGGCAGGGTAGCCCTTTGATCGGTCATACAGAACTTGTGCCGCCTGTAACAGTGCACTAACAACCAAGAACGCCAAAATCAGGCTCGAGTGATTGCTAAACCAGTTCAGCACAAACGAAAAAATGCCTGTCGGTCTGAACAACCAAATAAAAATGAGGGTAATCACGACGCTCGAGGTGATTGAAGGCATATAGTATGCCGTGCGAAAAAACAGCATTCCACGAAGTTTTTGATTTAAAACCACCGCCAACACCAGAGCGCCAACGGTTTGCAATGTGGTGACAATTAAAGAAAACAATAAAGTGTTTGCCAGTGCAATATTAAAGAGTTGTTCGGTCAAGATATTTTTATAATTGTCTAAACCCACAAAATTAGGCGTTTTGAACAAGTCATAATCGGTAAAACTATAATAAATAGTCCTAACAAAGGCATAACCAAAAAACACTAGAATGGTAAAAACGAATGGGGCGAGAAAACCGTAAGCTGCCAGCGCCTCACGGTTTTTTTCATTCCAGAAGGTTTTGGTCTTCTTGTTTTGGGAGCTTACCTGTGCCATGATCTCCCCTCAATCTTTGCTGTGAAAGCTGCTCGAGACGATAAAAAGCCGTTCAAGCGCAAAAGTACAGTCACGCTCGAGTAGTTGCTGGTTGTGCTCGAGGCTGAAATACTCAGCCTCGAGCGTTTAGGACTTACTTGATTTGGTCTATTTTGCCTTGAGCGCGTTTCAAAGCTTCATCAACGGTTGAAGTTCCGTCCATCACGGATTTGAGCGCTTCGTTGACCGCATCGGTAAAAACGGGTGGTTGGTTGAACGCCACCACATTGCCCGAAGATGCGCCGCGAAACACCGTGTTGTTGGCTTGCGGTTCTGCACCAGACTTCTTGAAGTATGGGCTGGTTTGCAGTGACTTGCGGCTCGGCAGTGCCAAACCATTCTCGAGCACGTACTCCTGGGCGGCTTTGGAAGTCAAAAGATTGAGCACTTTGACGGCAGCATCGGTGTTCTTTGTACCTTTGTTGATTGCCCAGGCAACACTGAACAAGAGGTTGCCGCGACGTTTGGTGGTTGGGTCGAGCGGAATCAAGCTGGTGCCGTATTGAAGATTTGGTGCGTTGTCGCGCAAGAATCCGAGTGCCCATGCGCCTTCAAAGGCAGTTGCCACTTTGCCAGACTTGATGCAATCGCCGCCCCAACCTGCCGAGATGGTCGAAGGTTGAACGGCAACCTTGGATTTGACCAAATCGGTGTAAAACTGGAATGCCCGAACAAAGCTTGGGTCGGTGACTTTTTTGGTTGGTTTCCAACCCGTACCGTAAGCGAACGCCGCAAAACGGGCGTAATCGGCTGGGAAGCACGTGCCGTAGTAACCTGCACCGAGCGCCTTTTGTACTTTAGCGAGTTTGTCCGAGAAGCTGGTCCAAGTGTCTTTATCGTTCGGGTAAGCGACATTGGCTTGGTCAAACAAATCTTTGTTGTAATACGTGGCGAGCGTATTGAAATCCTTGACGATGCCGTACAGTTTGCCGCCGAAAGTATAGGTTTGATTGAGGCTCGAGATAAAGTCGGTGCTGCTGACCAACCCGTTCAAAGCCAAAATCTTACCGCTCGAGACCAGACCTTTGGCGGTGTTGTCGGGCAGGTAAAACACGTCCGGCGCTGTACCAGCCGAGAGTTGATTGACGATGGCTTTGTCGTAATCGCCAATTGGCGTGTATTTGACATCGATGCCGTCTTTTGCCAGAGCCGGTTTAAGGAATTTGTTGATCAAATCATTGACCAATCCCGTGTCGGTCACACCGTCACGACCACCAATCACAATCGTTGTGCCCGCTTGCGATGACACCAAACTCGAGCCTGCACCTGCGACCAACAAACCAAAAGCTGCCAACAACGCGTATTTCTGTTTCATCTTCATTCCTCCATTGAATGTGGGCGAATTGCCGAAGGTCAGGTAAAAACTGCTTTAAGAGAATTGTGGTTTTAAGTGGTGTGGGCGCCGCTCGAGGCTCTGACAATCAGTTTGACTGGCACGAGCGCACTCGAGACTTTCTTGCCTGCCATGCTTTCCAGGAGCATTTCGGCGGCGCGAATTCCAACGGCAGTAATATCTTGGCGCACGGTGCTGAGGGCTGGCTTAAAATTGGCTGCACTCGGCAGGTCATCGAAACCGGTTACGGAAACATCCCAAGGAATCCTCAAACCTTCATCCTCGAGCGCCATGATCGCGCCGTACGCCATTTCGTCACTGGCGGCGGCAATCGCACTAAACTCGAGTTTGGCTGCCAGCGCACGCCTGACGGCACGGTAACCTCCGACTTCGGTAAATTCGCCGTCCCAAACGAGTAAGTTATTGATGGGCAGTTTAGCCTCGAGTATTCCTTTGCGGTAGCCTTCGATGCGTTGGCGCGAGGCTTGCCCCGTCGATGCGCCGGTTAAATGCGCAATCCGCTTGTGACCCAATTTGGTCAAATGGCGCACCGCCTCGAACAAGCCCAAAATGTTGTCCACATCTACCCAGGGCGCTCTTTCGGCGTGTTCCAAACTGTGACCGACCATGACAAACGGCACGCCCCGAGCCTCGAGTTGACTTGGGCGCGAATCGTCCAGATGAACGCCCAGCAAGATCACACCGTCCGATTCAGCCTCGAGCATGGCTGGGTTGTAGCCCGAAAAAATTCTGGTGCTGTAACCCTCGCTCGAGAAACGCGACTCGAGCGCGTCGCGCAAAATGCCGTAATAGGTGTTGCCGCGCCGGTCGTCGCCGTCCAAGGACAAGCCGATCACGTGCTTGCCGCGCCGCGCCAAATTTCTAGCCCCTGGGTCTGGCACGTAACCAAGTTGCGTCATCACGTCCAGAACGCTGCTGCGGGTTTCAGTGTTGACCCCTTCTCGAGCGTTTAAAACCCTCGAGACCGTGCCTTTGGAGACACCCGCAGCGCGTGCAACTTCTTGGATCGTGACTTTCGCCATGCGAAACCTTTCTGAACCAAAGTGAATTCCTGTAACCGGTTACGGAAACATTACTCCCCGGATTCTCAAACGTCAAGTGGGAAATTGAACAATTCAGAGCCGAAATCGGTTTCTTCTCCAAGCCAAGTCCCTTCTCAGCGCCAGAAAACTCGAGTAGACTAAAGCTGTTGAAGTAACTGGCGATAAACACGGGAAACCGTGGGGAAATTTCAACGCCACACAGATCGCTCGCCTGGGTCGGATATCTCGAGAACATCAAATTTGCAGCTCGAGCCACCAGGAGATTTATGAAAAGAGCATTGTTAAGCGTGTCCGACAAAAGCGGTCTTGAAGCCTTTGCAATCGGGTTACTCGCAAAGGGATATGAGCTGGTCAGCACGGGCGGGACGTTTAAAACCCTGCAAGCGGCAGGCTTAAAGGTCACTTACATCTCTGATGTCACCGGTTTTCCAGAAATTCTCGAGGGGCGCGTCAAAACCTTGCATCCGAACGTCCACGGCGGCATTTTGGCAAAACGCAATCCTGAGCATCTCGCCGAACTCGAGGCGCAAAACATCAAACCGATTGATTTGGTCTGCGTCAATTTGTACCCGTTCCGCGCCACCGTTGCCAAACCAGGTGTAACGCTGTCAGACGCGCTCGAGAACATTGACATCGGTGGTCCAACCATGATTCGCGCCGCCGCCAAAAACTTTCCCAGCGTCTTCGTGGTGGTTGACCCTAGCGATTACAGTCTGGTGCTCGAGAAACTGGAAACCGACGATCAAACATTCCGCCAGCAACTGGCGTTCAAAGCCTTCTCGCACACCGCCAGTTACGATGCGGCAATCACGCAATATTTGAGCGTCGATGAGTTGTTGCCAAATGAAAAACCCCTCGAGTTGAGCCGCGTCAAAACCCTGCGTTACGGCGAAAATCCGCACCAACAAGCCGCCCTGTACCGTCAAGGAAACTCGAGCGGCGCAGTCTTGGATGCCAAAGTCTTGGCGGGCAAAGAGATGGGTTTTAACAATTATAGCGACGCTGACGCCGCCTGGTTGCTGGTTTCGGAATTTTCAGTTCCAGCCTGCGTCGCGGTCAAGCACGCCAACCCGTGCGGCGTTGCGCTGGCGGAAGACGCCAAATTTGCCTGGGAACGCGCTCGAGATGCCGACACGCTCTCGGTGTTTGGCGGCGTGGTGGCACTCAATCAACCTGTCACGCTCGAGGTTGCCATGTCCACGAAAGGCACGTTCTTGGAGGTTTTGATCGCGCCAAAAATCGAAGCCGACGCGCTCGAGTGGTTCAAAACCAAAAAACCAGATTTGCGCGTGCTCGAGGCGGGAAGTGCCAAATTTGGCAACCTCGAGTTAAAACCCATTTCGGGCGGTTTTCTGGCTCAAGACCGTGATGCCAGGGTCTGGTCTGATTTATGCCCAGAAGTCTTGACTGACGTTCAACCCACAAGTCAGCAATGGCTCGACCTCGAGTTTGCCTGGTACGTCGGTAAGCACGCCCGCAGCAACAACGTCGTGCTGGCAAAAGATGGTGTGACCGTCGGCTTGGGCGCGGGGGCAGTCTCGAGAATCTGGGCTGCGGAACGCGCAATCCTCAACGCAGCAGACCGCGCCATTGGTGCTGTGCTTTCGAGTGAGGCGTTCTTCCCGTTTGACGATGTGGTGCGGGTTGCCGCCGCCGCAGGCGTCAAAGCCATCATCCAACCAGGCGGCGCAAAACGCGACCCCGATGTGATCGCCGCCGCCAACGAACTTGGCATTGCGATGGTGTTTACAGGCTCGAGACATTTTAAGCATTAATGTGAGCATCAAAAATCTGAGGCTCGGGTTTTTAAAGCTCGAGTCTCACAATTTTTGATGCTCGTCTTTACAAATTCAAGCCAATCGCCTTCGCTGCCCACGGTCCAACAAACCAGACCGCCATCATGGCAAAACCGATGTAAGGAATGGCATTGATTACAGGTTCGTTGGCGTTCACCTTTGATCCGCTGCGAATGCCTTTGATGACGGCTGGAATGAAGATGGTGGCGACCAGGGTCAGGGCAAAGATTGCCACCCAGACTGGAACGATTCGGTTGATCACAATGGCATAAACGCCAGCCAAAACGCTCAGGCTCACAAGTACCATCATGATTTGATGGGTTAAATGTTCACCCAATAGACTGGCGGTGTGGGTCACGCCCGCTTTGATGTCACCCTCGAGGTCACGGACTTCGTTGAAAAGCTGCCCATAAGAGCTGGCGGCAACCATGCTGATGAACGGCGCGAGCCAGAGGTCGTTGAGGCTTTGGTTGTAACTAAAGTACGCCGCCAGAAATTGCAGTCCCGCCAGCATCAAGCCGTGTGAGATGACATCGACAATCGGCACACTTTTTAAACGGAGTGGACGCCAGGAGTACAGATGCCCGAAGATCAGGCATAAAATTCCAAAAATGGTTGGGTACAAACCGAGCGGCAGATACAACAAAATTGAGAGTCCAGCGACGCCAAACGAAATCAGGTTGCCTTCGGTTTTGGTCAGCATCCCGTTGGTGATCGGGTTGCGCATGGCTTTCTCTGGGGTGTGGGCATCGTCGGGGGCATCTTCGACATCGTTGAAGGCGAAAGCGAAACCGACACTCAGCCAATTGGCAAGCACAAGGAGCATGATTCGCCAATCAAACACGCTTTCCCGAGCGCCAGCCACAGCACCCAAGCACGTGGTGAACACGACCGAACCCGCATAATCCTTAAACCGCATTAAACGCAAGAAACCTGCGAACTTACTCAATCCCATCCCCCTCGAGACGCCACATTTGTTGGCGCGTTGACCTGACAAAGAAGCCTTGCGGGCTTCAAATTCTAAGAAGTTTACCCTACAAACCGCATGAGAGTGTTCAATACGCTTTTAAAGTCTAAACACAAACGCGTTTTATCTTTTCGGGTCATGCTCGAGGTGCTGCAAACGGTGAATCAAGGCTCTCAAAGTGCCGGCTTTGAGTTTTAAGGCGGCACGGTTGACGATCAAGCGGTACGACAACTGTGCAAAAACCTCGAGTTCGTGAAGGTTATTCTCTTTTAAGGTGCGCCCAGTTTGCACCACGTCAACAATCGCATCGACCAAGCCTGTTAAAGCCGCCAGCTCGAGTTTGCCGTTCAGTTGAATCACATCGGCTGGAATGCCGCGCTCATTCAACATTTTTCGGGCGCTGCGGGCGTACTTGCTGGCAACACGTTCGATGCGGCTGCTCGAGTTTTGAATCCCGATTAAGCTGAGGCGGTAAGGCTCGCCGCCCAAATCGAGTGGCTCGTACACATCGCGTCCAGACTCGAGAATCCAGTCTTTACCGACAATGCCGCAGTCGGCAACGCCCAAATCGACGTAAGCCGGCACGTCTGGGTCTTTGACCTCGAGGATGCGCAGGTTGCCAAATTCGTGGCTGAGGCTGCGCGAACCCTGAAAATCTGGTATTTCGAGTCCGGCTTGTCGCAAGAGTTGAAGCGCGTAATGCTTGCTGCGTTCGCCGCTCGGCAGGGCAATCGTCAGTTTCTGCTCGAGTTTCACAGGTTCTCCAGGAACGTACTCAGGCTTTGGGTTTCTCGAGTTTGGAGGTCGAGAACTTGATCGCCCATGGCAAGGTACGAAATGCCGCGTTTTAACGCGTAAGCCTCGAGTTCTGAAGGCTCGAGCGTCCAGGCGTTCTCGACCCGCCAACCTTTGGTACGAAGTCGCTTCGCGCTGCTCGAGTCGGCAATGGCTTGGGGTGGTTTGATTGGTTCGAGTCCGCCCAGTGCGGTCATGATGCGTTCCAAACCGAGCGCAAAACCGCAGGCGGGAAGGCTCGAGGTGTGCTGGTTTGCCCCGTCGTAACGTCCACCGCCAACAAGAGGTTGACCAAAATCGGGCGTGTACGCCTGGAAAATCATGCCCGAGTAATAATCGAGCCGTCTGGCAATACCCACATCGAACAAGACACCTTTTTGCGGTAGTTGTTCGGCAACCGCGATAAGTTCCTCGAGCGCAAGTTTGGCGGCATCGTTTAAAGCGTATTGCTTTGCCTCGAGTAGCACGTCTTGACTGCCGTACAGGTCAATCAATGCCATCACCGAATCTCGGGTTTTGCCGGTTACATTGTGGCTTTCAAGTTCAGATGCCAGTTCTGGCGCGTTCTTGCGGTGGATCAGGGCGCGTAATTTTTCAATTCCCTCAGGCTCGAGTTTGGTCTCAGAAAGTACCGCCCGAACAAAACCGGGATGCCCGAGTTCAACCGCAACGCTCGAGAATCCAACCGCTTCCAAACACTCGAGCGCCAGCGTCACGACCTCGCTATCGGCGAGCGGGGTGCTGACGCCCAAAAGTTCCGCGCCAACCTGGGTAAATTCGCGTTGACGCCCCAACTCGGCATCTCGAGCGCGAGTCCAAAGCTGCCCCGCGTACCGCAGCCGCAAGGGAAACGGACCTTCGGGGAAATTCGCCCGCACCAAACTCGAGATGGCGGTGGTGTACTCGCCGCGAAGTGCCAGCACCGTGCCGTCACGATCCACCAATTTAAAGCTTTTGTCGGCTTGAGGATGTGATGGGTCATAAACCTCGAGCGAGGGCGTTTGAACGGCTTCGTAACCCCAAGCGCTGAGAACACGCTCGAGTTTGGAACGAAGGGTTTCGCGCCATTCCCATTCGGGCGGCAAGGTAAAACGGGTTCCGTCAGGAATCAATCGCATCACTTATTCGACAACCACAGGGATAATCACAGGGTTGCGCCCCGTGGCTTTGCGCACAAAACGGCGCACCGCAAAGTAAATGTCGTCTCTGGCATTCTCGAGCGAACGTTTTTCTCTTGATGCACGTTCCAAACTGGTCAGGGCATCTTCTTTAATCGCGTCAAACAGTTCATTGTTGTGCGTGACAAATCCTCTCGAGCTGATTTCGATGTGCGGTGTCGGGTGCATGACGCCAATCACCACCAGTACACCGTCACCCGCCATGCTCTGGCGATCCTCGAGAATGTCATCGGTGACGTCGCCAACGCCCAGACCGTCCACGTAAACCGCGCCAGCCGTGACTTTACCCGCAATCAGGAAATCGTCCTGGGAAACCCGCACCACATCGCCGTTTTTGGCAATGATGGTACGTTTTGGTGGCACGGGAATGCTTTCGGCAAGGCGTTTGTGGTTGGTCTGCTGACGCGCCTCGCCGTGAAATGGCAAGAAGAATTTTGGTTTGGCAAGGTTCAGGATCATTTTCAATTCTTCTTGCGAACCGTGCCCAGAGGCGTGAACTTTGTAGGTTGGCGGGTAAAAGACGATCGCGCCCAATTCGTACAACCTGTTAATCACAGCATTCACGGCTTCTTCGTTGCCTGGAATCGGGCTGGAGGATAAAATAATTGTGTCACCTGGTTTAATATGTAATTTCGCGTGGTTGCCGAACGCCAGTCTCGAGAGCACACTCATCGGCTGTCCCTGACTGCCCGTGCAAATAAACAAGGCTTGCGAATCTTGTAAATCCACCAGTTCGTCGGTGCTGATGAGGCGGTCTTTCAGCTCGAGGTAGCCGAGTTCTTGGGCGAGTTGCGCGTATTTGAGCATGCTGCGCCCCTCCATGACCACGCGCCGACCATTTTTCTCGCCGCTCGAGATGATGTTTTGCACGCGGTGAATGTGGCTGGCAAAGGTCGTGACGAAGACCCGACCTTTGGCTTGGGAGAGCAATTTGTCAATTTCCACGGCAATGTCGGCTTCGGACGGGGTCAAACCGACCCGTTCGGCATTGGTCGAATCCGAAATTAAAAGCAGTACGCCGTCCGCCCCCGCCTGCGAGATTTTCTCGAGGTGGCTGGTTTTACCGTCGGCTGGGTTTTGATCGAGTTTGAAATCGCCAGTGTGAATCACGCGCCCGATGGGGGTATGAATGATTAAACCAGAGTTATCGGGGATGCTGTGGGTCATCAAAAACATGTCCACCGTAAAACTCTTGCCGATTTTAATGCGGGCGTCGGTGGAAATCTCGCGCATGTCCAAGTCGGAGCTGGGAATGCCAAACTCGGAAAATTTCTCGCGCAGCAAACCCAAAGTCAGTTTTGCACCGTAGAGCGGCACTTTTGGCAGACGCGGCAAAATATACGGCAGTCCGCCGATGTGGTCTTCGTGACCGTGGGTGATGATGAAGGCTTTAATGAGGTGCGCATTTTCGATCAAATAATCAATTTTGGGAATGATTAAGTCAATACCAGGTTGGTTGGAATCTGGGAACGCCAGACCACCGTCCACCACAATAATTTCGTCATCGTAGCGAAAGCACATCATGTTCTTGCCGATTTCGCCGAGTCCACCCAAGGGAATCACATCCAGGTGTTTGCTCATGCGTCTGTGCCGTTCTGTTTGAAAACTCGAGGGTCAAAATACTGCTTCATAAAACTCCTTTGGTACGTTTGAGCCTAAAACTCAAGATTGCTGCTCGAGATTCCCCCTCGAGCGATTGGGGTCTAACTGGTACAGCGTGCGCATCAATTTGCTGCGACCGATGCCGTCGCGGTGTTGGCAGTCTACCAGACAAGTCAAGCCTGCCAAACGGCTTGGCAGGCTTGGCGCTAAAATAAGGCATGACAGAGACCACTGTGCGCTCAATACTCGAGTTTAACAGCGTCCAAGTCGCGTCTATTTTGAACGATTGCTTTGAAGGTTATTTGATGCCCGTGCAGTTCACGGCGCAGACGGTCAACTTGCGGTTTCGGGCGGAGCATCTGGATGCCGCCACCAGTTTTGTGTATTTAAGAAACGACAAACCGCGAGGCATTATTTTGGTCGCAAGGCGCGGCAAAACCAGCCGAATTGCGGCGATGGGCGTTGCGACTGAATCTCGAGGGCAAGGTTTGGGGCGCTTGATGCTCTCGGAGGCACTGGGCGCGGCTCGAGATCGCAGTGATACTGACATGAAACTTGAAGTCTTTGAGCAGAATCCTCGAGCGCTGGGCTTGTACCAATCGCTCGGTTTTGAAATCAAGCGGCGACTGGTGGGTTACGGGCGACCCGCAAATCACGGTCAAACTGAAAATATGATTGAAATCGATGCACTCGAGTTTTCAAGAATTGCCGCACTCGAAGCCGAACCCGACCTGCCCTGGCAACTGATGCCAGAAAACTTCGCGGGTCAAACTTTTCAAGCCTTTCAACTCGAGGATAAGGCGTTCGCTTTGGCGTCGCTGGCTGGCTCGAGTTTTATCTTGTGGGCTATCGTGGTGCGCCGTGACTTCAGGCGTCAAGGGTACGGGCGACGCTTGCTGGATGGCATAACCGATTTTTTTGCTGGCAAAGAATGCCGTATTGTTCAGGTGATTCCCGAAAATCTTGCGCCAGGGTTTTTCTCGAGTTTGGGTTTTAAAGTGTTAGAATTGACGCAATTCGAGATGAAGCATACATTTCTCAAGCTTTAAACTTCGGCAGGTATTGGTCGAACGGGACATGGGGAATTGAATCTTGGCAATGCCAGGATTCACTCGAGGGCTACCAGGTTTGCTCGATTGGTCTTGCGTTCACAATGTGAAAAAAGCTCGCACAAGCCGTTTGGGCAGTTGTAAACTATAGAAAATCTTGTCATCGATGCGGACAAACAATTTGGGAGAATTGCTGTGCCAGAAAAAAAACCAAGCACTTCCAAGAACCTGTCAAAACACGAACTTGATCGTCGTTTAAAAGAAGCGACCATGCTCAAACAAATCGTTTCGACGGCAGGAGCGCCCCTCGAGCCGGTCACGGTTTTGAACGTGATTTGTGCCGAATTGGTCGAGGTCGTCGGCGTCGAACACGCAGGTTTCGCCCGTTTGGACGACGACGGACAGGCGCTCACCGTGGTTTCGGAATTTGGTTTGCGCGGCGAAATCAATTTGGGACTGCGAATTGGACTCGAGGGCAATGAGATCACCAAGCAGGTGCTCGAGACGCGCCAGCCGATAGCCGTCCTTGACGCCCAGAACGATCCCAGAATGGGCGCAGGACGCGAAGCCACCCGCGCTTACGGCTTGTCGAGTCTTTTGATCGTACCGATTATTGCCGGCGAAAAAGTGGTCGGCACGCTTGGACTGGACAGTTTTGAACCCAGAGCATTCAATCAATTTGAGATTGACTTGGTGGTCTCGGCATCCAGGGCGGCTGCCCCGCTTTTAGAAAACGCGCAATTGTTCGAGCGCCTGCGAATCGAATTGACTGAGCGCACCCGCACCGAAGAGGAACTTCGCCGCTCGAGGGCGCTCTATCAAGAATTGGTCAATTCTTTGGAGGGCATCGTTTGGGAATCCGAATTCCGTGATGGCGATTTTGTTTGTACTTTTGTCTCGCGCCAAGCCGAACGCGTGCTGGGCTATTCGGTTGAAGAATTCTTGGGTCCAAGACTCAGCAGCGTTTGGATGAAAATTCATCATCCCGACGACTGGGATTACATCAGTGCGCGTTTACAACACGCCTCAATTTCGCTCGAGCCGGTAGAGGTCGAATCTCGAGCGATTGACATCAACGGCAGGGTGCACTGGTTTCAGGATCGGGTCACGGCAACGCGTCTGCCTTACGGTGGAGTGCGGCTTCGCGGGTTGATTGTCGATGTGACCGACTATAAACGTGCGGTCAGGTTAGAGCGCGACCGCAATCAGATTCTCGAGATGGTCGCCCGTGGCACGCAACTCGAAACCATTCTGAAAGTCATCTGCGAAATGCTGACCGCACAGTTTTCTGGTGCGGCTTGCGCGATTCACCTCAACAAGGGTAATTCGGTCTACTTGGCTGCCAGCCATTTGTTCAACAAAGAATTTAAGTCTGTTCTGAACGACGCGACGCAACTCAACAACCATCCTATTTTGGCTGCGGCTCAACACAATGAAAGCAGCGAAATGAGCGACCTGGAAAACGAATCACAACTTTCAGAGGAATTTAGGAAGGTCTTGATTGAGGCGCGTTTCAAGTCGTCTTTGACCCTACCCATCACCATCAAAAACCAGAGTGAAGGGGCGCTCAGTTTGTACTCGCAAAATTCGCTCGAGCATCACTCTCGGGCGGTTCATGCGGCTGCCGACCTTGCCGCCATTGCCGTCAACCGTCAAACGCTGATGGAACAACTCGAGTTTCAAGCCACACACGACCCACTCACCGAACTACCAAATCGCTTGCTGTATCACGACCGTCTGGCAATCGCGATGGCTCGAGCCGACCGCGAAAAACATAAAATTGGCGTGATGTACGTCGATCTGGACAAGTTTAAGCAAATCAATGACTTGTTTTCCCATGCCACCGGTGACGAACTGTTGCGCAGCATTTCCAAACAACTCATTCAAGCCGTCAGGTCCAGCGATTCGGTGGCGCGTTTGGGCGGTGACGAATTTGGCGTGATCGTCTGCAATTTACAATCTCGGGGCGATGCCGAACAAATTGCCGAAAAAATTGCCAAAGAGGTCAACACCAGCGTTCGAATTGGCAACAAAGCCCACAAAGTCACCGCCAGCATCGGCATTGCCATTTACCCCGACGATGGCACTGACGCCGATACCCTGTACCGTATCGCTGACAGCGACATGTACCGCAACAAATCACTGGGTTCAAAAAAATAGTTTTTTCAAATTGCAATCGGTGCCGAATGCTTGGTTGAATGGCTAAAATCGATCTCGAGCACTTTATAGCCGTAGACGTTAATCACTCGAGTACCTTCAGGGGTCACATATTCGTGGGCGTTTCCTTCATAGTTGTGAACATGCCCGTGAATGTTGAGTGCGGGCTTGTAATGACTTAAAAAACGCCCAATCTCGAGACAACCCCGGTGCGCGAAATCTTTGCCCGCGTGCGTTCCTGGCGGCGGGGCATGGGTCAGAAAAATGTCAAACGCCCGTCCGCGCCGCAATTTCTCGAGCGCCAAGGCTGGGGCAAGTTTTGAAAGTCCAATTCGAGCCTCGAGTCCGGTGTACTGCCCCGTGCCGCCCTCGCGGTACTTTGGGGCGCCGCCCCAACCGACAATGGTCAGTCCTGCCGCATGAACAATCCGACCGTGCGCGGCGATGCCGCCGCCCGGCGGGACTTGGTTGCCCAAATAATCTTTAACCGTTTCTTCGCCGTGGTTGCCATGTACCCAAACGAACGGGCAGGTCACGCGGGTCGCCACAAATTCCATAAAGTACCCAGGTAAATCCCCGGCTGCCAAAACCAAATCCAGCGGCTCGAGTCCGCTTGGAAAAGTGTCGCGGTAGATGTATGGGTGCACCATATCGGCTACCACCAGAATTCGCTTGACAGGCATTAAATAAATCTTAACCCAAGTTTTAAAGAATTTTTCAAGACTCGAGTGACATTTCAAACCTTCCACGCCCGTTCATTCGCTGATTTTTAATGCCTCGAGAATACGAGCTTAAAACGTATTGACACACCTCGCTTATGCTGTTACACTCCTGTTCGCGCTGAAAAGCGTGACCTCATCTGGAGGGTTGGCCGAGTGGTTGATGGCTGCAGTCTTGAAAACTGCCATAGGTGCGAGCCTATCGAGAGTTCGAATCCCTCACCCTCCGCCATGTTATTTGTTTTAGGCTAGAATTGTAGGAAGCCCGGAGGGATGGGTGAGCGGCTGAAACCAACGGTTTGCTAAACCGTCGTAGGGGGTAACCTTTACCGAGAGTTCGAATCTCTCTCCCTCCGCCAGAACGTTAAGAAGTTTGCACCACGTTAGGATGTACCTGTAGCTCAGCTGGATAGAGCGTCTGACTACGGATCAGAAGGCCAGGGGTTCGAATCCCTTCAGGTACACCAGAGTAAAAGAACCCCGTTTTGGGGTTCTTTTCATTGATCCTCGAGTGACACTGTGCTCGAGGTTAGATTGCGCCGATTCTACGGACTGCTTCTTCAATCTGCTCGAGACTACACGCATAACTCAGTCTCACCCGTCCTGGCGCGTGAAAGTCCGTGCCTGGTACTACCGCAACCCGTGCTTGCTCGAGAATAATTTTGGCGGCTTCGGTTTCGTCCTTATGGATTCTGGTGGTGTCTGCCAGCACGTAAAATGCGCCTTCCGGCGTTGGGGTTGGCAGTCCAATGCGGTTTAAGCCACTCACGATGGCATCACGACGACCTCTGAAGGCTTCTCGAGCCATGTTGATGTATTCGGAAGTGTCGTTCACGGCGGCGATGGTTGCCCACTGGGCAATGCTGTTGGCGTTGCTGGTGCTCTGCCCTTGAATGGCGTCCATGGCTTTGATGACGTGCGCTGGTCCTGCGGCAAAACCGATGCGCCAGCCCGTCATGC